>JAFTLK010000048.1 GCA_017455975.1 Clostridia bacterium
GCGGACTGTGAAAACCGCTCCGGAGCATACGACTATCTGTCACTTCTGCTGTCGGATCTTTTGCAGACGCAGGATGCCATGTATGCGTTCCCTGTCACGGAATCCGCCGTGCAGACACGGTTGTCATGGGGCTACCAGTATTACTATCTGTCTGATGAAACCGGTACACAGACAACGCGTCCGTACGGCTCGGCCTTGCGGATCCAATTCGGTGAGGCATCCAAATCGGGGCTGGATTCATTGTCGGAATCCTATTATGATGCGTCGATGCAGGTGCTCAAACCCGCGATGCAGCCGCTGCTCGATTATGTCTGCAATTCCACCATGCACGGCGCCGGTGATACGATGATCCGCTCGATCATCGAGGAGGAGCTGTCGTATGTGTCGCAGGGGGTACGCACGGCAGAGGAGGCAGGAAAGATCATTCAGTCAAGAGTCTTCATTTATATTAACGAATAAAGGAAAGGAGCGGGAGATGTGAAACGGAATTTTTTCATCCTTTTTATTATGATGCTGTTCCTGTTCGGATGTCATGGGACGGAATCGTCGGGGAGGGTGCTGTTCCCGGTACAGACCGGCATGTCCGACGGCACATCTCGGGAATATGAGTCTCTGGAACTGGTTTATGATATTCTCCCGCTGAAAGCCCCGGCTCATACCCCACCGATGACGTTCGACACGTTTCCGTCGTATACCGGCATGTCCGATCCGCGTACTTGGGCACAGGTGCACGGGGGTTCCATGATCTTCTGTATGGACATGGGGGATGAGAGGGCAGCCGCGGTATATGACCTGTCGGGTGAATATCAAAGTGCTGTGCGGTATCGTTCTCCCATACACGGCAATGCCATGTTTACTTATCTTGACAGCTCGTCGTGTTATCTGACAGCGGAAATCAATACGTCACCGGACAACACCGGATACCGTCTGATCAAAACCGATGCGGGCGGTACGGTGTTGGCAGAATCCGCATGGCTTCACCGTCCGGACTCGTTCACCTCATCTGTCGGTGAAGTGTATTCCATTGACGGCACATGGGCTTTGACCCGGTTCTGGATGGAGCCGGAGGTTTTCTGGATGGTGGATAAAGACCTTTCGCTCATCGGTCCGTTTACCACCGAAAGTCCCATTGCAGGCGGGTTTTCATCGACGGACGGCACTTTGCTTCTGGTCTGCGAGAACAATGCCTGTTACCGCTTTTCGCCGGATGACAAAACCGTCATGCCACTTCCCCTGCACCGCGATACCGAAGCATGGCGGCGCGCGGAGACTGTTCTGTATGCCGCTGATGCCAAGGGCGATTTGGATGTGTATCTGATCGACCGCACGGGTATCACTCATCAGCGCGGAAATGAGGAAATCTTGCTTTGCGATTTTGCCCGCTCCTATTTTGATGTTTCCCAGTTTTCATTTGTTTCGCCGCTTCCGGATGACCGTTTTCTTGTCTGGTACACAGAACCTCTGACCGGAGAGACGACACCGGCAATTCTCGCACCGACCGGGGAAGAACAGCGACCGGTACGCAAAACCGTGCGTCTGGCAACCGTCGGGCTTGGTTCTGACCGTCAGAATATCGTCACAGCGGCGGTGACACACTTCAACCGCACCGACAGGTCCTTTGTCATCGAGCATACCGATTATGATAGTGCAGGCGGTACCGTCGATCAGCGCGAAGCGCATCTGACGGATGATCTTCTGCGTGGTGAGCGGTACGATGTGTTTCTGTTCGGCTCTGCTGTGAAGCTCACCGACAGTCTTGCCGAAAAAGGGCTATTGGAGGATATGTCGCGGATTGCGAACAACACCGATTTCATCTCCTGCGTGCGTGATGCCTACGGCAAGGACAGTGCGGTTTATACTCTGCCGTTCACGGTCAATATCCGTACCCTTGTTACGACAACGGACATTCTGCCAAAAGATACACCTTTCACATGGGATGTGCTGTATGACATGGCAGAAATGCTTGCAGGCGGAGATGCACTGTTCAACACCTATCTGCCCGGCAGACTGCGTGAGATTGCCATATACGATTTTGTTGATTTTGCGGGAAAGAACTGCTCGTTTGATTCGCCTGCATTTGAAAAACTGCTGTCGTTTTTGGCATCCTATGAAGCCGCGCGTGATCCTGTGACAGGCGGAGCGGCAGAGAATCCGTATTACAATCCGACACTGGGATATTTCCAGAACTTTCTCAGCGGAAACGGCGGTGAGATGCGCGGCGATTGTCTGACACCGCTTTTGGAAGGCAAGCTGAAATTCTTAGAGTTTACGTTCCGCACACCGTATGATGCGGATTTTCTGTATGCACTTTTTGATCGCATCGGCGCGGAATACAACCTCTGCGGTTTTCCTTCATCGAACGGCGGCAGTATGCATGTGACCTCCGATATGCTGATCGCACTTGGGGCAAACGGCAGCTGTCCTGCCGGTGGTGCGGAATTTGCTGAGCTGCTCCTGTCCGAGAAAATCCAGTCCGCCGATGATGTGCTCATTGGTTTTCCTGTGGTAAAATCTGCCGTCGATGCGGCACTGGACTGGGGCATGATGTATTATCAGACCGATACAGAAACGCATACCGACCGATCTCTTTCCTCGGATTCCTCGCTTTGGATCAGCATTGGTCCTTGGAGCAAAACGCCGCTGTCCGCGATGGAGGTCTACAACTACCCCGAGGTCTGCAATGTGTTAAAATCCCAACGGGATGAGATGCTTGATTATCTCTGCAATTCCACCATGCGCGGTGCAGGCGATACGATGATCCGCTCGATCATTGAAGAAGAGCTGTCATATGTGTCGCAGGGTGTACGCACGGCAGAGGAGGCAGGAAAGATCATTCAGTCAAGAGTCTTCATTTATATTAACGAATGATGGTGATTGTTATGAAAAAACGTTCTGTACACCGGTGGCTGTGCCGGTTCTGTGCCGTCGGACTGCTTATATGTGCGCTCTGCGGCTGTCATTCCTCAGGCAGCGACAGTACAATATTGGGACAAGACCGCACCGACACAACCGATATTGCGAATGTTGTCCACAATGCAGTAAAAGAACTGCGCGATGATCTCTATGCACTGCACAAGCTCGACTTCCCGGATGGCTATACGCCGGTCGACAGCAAGCAGCGCAGGCGCTGGATGAGTGTATATAGTGACAAAATCGTCTGTTGTGCTTACGATGCGCGGCACACATTTGCGTATTTCGTCTTCTCGCAGGACGGAGAACTGCTTGCAACTGTGCCGCAGAATCAGATTCCGAAGCCCGATGGCATGACGCTCGAATATTATTGCCCACGGGAGGACGGCTCCTCTCTGATCAGCGCGTCGGATGATAAGATGCGTGTGATTTGCATCTATGCGCCGGACGGCACACTGCGCGCGCAAAGTGCACCGATGGAAACCAAGGAAGCCTCCGGCTATACCGTGCTTATCACGGCAGGGGATGCGATTCTTTACGGTACAGTTGGCGGCAATGTATGGCTCTATGACAGTACGCTGACGCTGTTGTGTGAGGATCGCCTGCAAACAACGGCAGAATATGCCGTGTCCGGTGCGGAGAATGGGTTTACCGTCATCTGCGAAAACGGAACCTCATATACCTTTGATGCGGCGGTTGGCGTGTTTTCCGAATGTGTACTGTATGAAGAAAATGAACTTTCCCATTCCGCAAAAGATATTTTATATACCGCAGACGGTGTTTTCTTTACCGATCACGATGTCATCACGGCGGTGCAGGACGGAACACCGTCGCAGATTCTCAACTGGGAAGCATCGGGATACCGCATGACGGATATGGAATTTGTGCAGGCAGTCGGTACGGATTCGTTCCTTGTCCGGTACCGTGACCGTCTGCGCGGGGAAACGTACCCCGGTCTGCTTGTGCGCCGGGAACCGACAGAGGTTATCGTTCCCGAAACGATTCGCGTGGCATCCGTCGGGATCCGCGTGCAGGCAGGAAACGACCCAAGACAGATTCTCTATGAATCCGTTCTCGCCTTCAACCGCGAAAATCCTTATTACCGCATCGAGCTGACCGATTACGATGCGGCATATTACGGGGATGTCGGTTCATCCACGCCGCTCGGCGGACGCGCCGATACCCGTTTTGATACCTTTGAGCGCGATCTGACCGCCGGGGACATGTATGATGTCTATCTGCTTGGTCCGGAATATGAAAACGCCGCGTCGCTGGAGGAAAAGAACCTGTTCGCCGATGTGCGAAGACTGTGTGAGCGTACCGACTATATCACAGCACTGCAGTCGGCGTGGAATACAGGCGAGGATGATGCGGTGTACCAGATTCCCATGTCGATGACGGCATCCGCACTGGTTACCCCGTCTGACACGCTGACCGCGGGTGACACATTCACCCACGACACGCTGATTGCGTTTGGTGAAAGCCTTCCCGCAGGTGAAGCACTGTTTTCGGACGATGTCGCGGGCGAGCTGTTTTCGATTTCGCAGTATGACTTTATTGACCGCGAAAACAAGGACTGCGCTTTTGATTCGCCGGAATATGTCCGCTTTTTGGACTTCTGCGCGATGCTGGAATCGGCAGTAATGACGGGAAATGTAAACGAATATTATGATTTTTCGCTCGGACGCTCTGCCGATGCGTTGTTGATACCCGATGCATTGGTCGATTCGCTGAAAAGCGGTCGTCTGAAGTTTTTCAAGTGGAACATGAACAGCCTGCAGTCGCTGACCTCCTTCTATTTTCTGAACCATGCAGTCGGCGGAAATCTGACCTTCTGCGGGTATCCGACAGCGGCAGGCGACAGCCTTTATGTCGAGGCAGATGTGACGATGGCGCTTGCAAATGGACTGTCACTTGGCTCGGGTGCATACGAATATCTGGAATTTCTGCTGTCCGACACAATTCAAACCGCACCTGCGCTGACCGATTATGCACTTCCCGTCACACGCAGTGCGCTGGACAAGCTGTTGTTGGTTGGCTATCACTACTATAGCGACGATGCAGATTCGCTTGCCCGCGCGGAAGACGGCATCAGAATCCACTGCGAAACGGTCACTTCTTTGCCGTTGGATGCGATGGAGCAGGTTCTTGCGTTCTATAAGCACGAGATTCAAGTCACCAAAGCCGAACGTGACCGGCTGTATCGGTATCTCTGCGAAACCGATATGCGCGGTGCAGGAGATACGATGATCCGCTCGATCATTGAAGAAGAGCTATCGTATGTGTCGCAGGGGGTACGCACGGCAGAGGAGGCAGGAAAGATCATTCAGTCAAGAGTTTTCATATATATTAACGAATAAACAAATGGGATGCTGTCGGCTCAAAACAGCATCCCGTTGTATATTCAGAATCGGTTGTCCTCCACCGTCAGCGCCGCTCGGTGCAATGTCCCGTCGGAGCGTGCAAACGTCAGAGAACGGTAATATTCGCCCATGAAGTGTTCCAGATACGGCAGACACGCGGTGAGATGATTTTCCCTGTGTCCGACGAAAGGATCGGTCAGCAGCGAAAAGCCGAAATCGGTGTACAGATGAATTGCGCGGAAGGACGACGGCTGTGTGTGCAGATAGACGGGATATCCGTCCTCCGGTACAGTTTTCATGACCGCCGATAACAGCGCACGTCCAAGCCCTCTGCCCTCGCACGTTTTGCGTACCTTGTACCAATGAACAGTCCAGTACGCATCATAAACACGCCAGGCAAAACAGGTGCCGAGCGGTACATCATCCTCACCGCAGATAACCAGACAGCGACGGAAAAATTCATCCTCCCGCGGCGCGTATACCCGGCGAAAATAGTCCTTCATGTACGCGATATGATCGGAAATATCACCCATCTCACAGTCAAAGTGGACGCTGTACCAGAAATCCATATCGTCCCGGCGGATCGGACGGATGTGATATCCCGCGGGACAGTCGGTATATGCGGCGGGATTCGGTTTTTCGCACATCATAAATAAATTGAGATCGGGAATGTCGCGTTCCAGCATATACAGATATCGCCTCTCTACATAAAATCTTGACAATCTTTGTAATCTGTGGTAGAATAATAACGATGCATCATGCTTCTGCATTTGCATCCGGAAAGCACCGATACGGTACGGCGGTCGGTACTGCTGCACGATGTGCATCAGTACCATGGAAGTTTTCCTTACTCCTCTCCTGAGGAGCATTTTTATGCGCTGCTCGCATAAAAACCGGAAAATTCTGCTGTATCTTTTTGATATGCCTTCCCGATGAGGGGAGGTGAATATCATGTACGTAACATGGGAATTACTGTTTCTCTTTGTAGAACTAATTCTGATATTTCTTACATATATGGATAATCATAACAGCAAAAAGAAATAACCTCATTCACGCTTCCAACTGAGGCGGTTATTTCTTAACCAATTCGGGGAAGTACCGTCACCGGTGCTTTCTTGTCTTTATTATAACACAAAAACCACTCTCTGTCAAGTTTTTTCTTCACCGAAAAGCGAATTCCGGTCTTGACAGACAGAGAAAACCGTGCTATAATATAAATACTAATATAAAGGAAGGAAACCAACCGATGCGCATGCTGTTTGTTCTCTGTGACGACGATATGCCGCGTCTGTAACCGATCATTTCACAGATTCGCTGTGCTTGAACGGATGCAGACGCTATTCTGTCGTGTCCGGGAGAACACAGTTTTTTTA
>JAFTLK010000412.1 GCA_017455975.1 Clostridia bacterium
GATTTCCTCCCATGCGTCGCGGTTAATTTCAGCCTTACAGCCGCAGTCATTTCTTATGTAAGCAATGCGTTCCGGCGCATAGTTATCCTCGACGAGCGCAAATGCCGCTCCGCCTTTCAGAATACCGATGATCGCAACCGCGGGGAGAACGCCGCGCGGAAGGTTGATAAGCACAAAATCCTCTTTGCCGATATTTTGTGCTTTCAGCCAGCCGTATACACGCCCGCTTAAATTATCCAGTTCTTCATAGGAAATGCCCTTTGGCATTTGTTCATCAAAAAGGACAGTTGCCTTAGGGTTATTCTGCGCATGGAACTCCAACTGTTCAATCAAGGTTCTCATTCTGTGCGCTCCCTTACTCTATGGTCAGGAAATCCGAAAATCCGGTAATGTCGAAAACCTCTTTTACCTCATTGGACACATGGGTCAGTTTCAGTCCCGCTTTCTTTTCCAAAGCTTTCTGGGTTTTCAGGATCACACGAAGTCCTGCGGAAGAAATGTAGTCGAGTTTTTCCATATCCAATGTTAAGGTCTGCACGGTCGGAAACATAGCGGAAATTTCGGCTTCCAGTTCCGGCGCGGTCAGGGTGTCAAGTCTACCCTCAAGTGCAAGGGTTTCTGCATTTTTCTTTTCAATTTTCAGGCTCATTTTTATCATTCTCCTTTTGTAATGTATAATGATTTTTAATTATTTGTCGCCGTCTATCACGATACTGACGCGGCAATCTTCAATTTGCTCTTTCATTTTTGCGGTAATTTCCGCACAGAGTGCATTGATCTCTCCGTATGTGGTGTTTTTGTCGAAATTCAGTTTCAAATCAATGTATGCGGTATTTCCGCTCATGCGGGTGCTGAGAAATTCAAACTTCTCATATCTGTCATGGAAACAGGAAAGCACAGACATGATTTTCATCTGTTCCGCCTCGGGCAGTGTACGGTCGGTCAGCATCTGCACGGATTCCCTCGAACGCTGTATTGCACCGACAAAGAACCAGATCGAAAGTGCAATGCAGATGATCGGTGAAAAATACCACACGGCATGAATGTCACGGAATATCCAACAAATCAGAAGAGAAATCAACGCTACCGAATCAAACAGAAAACTTTTGAGAGATGCGTGAAATTCCGTCGTGGCAATCGCTGTTTTTGCTTCTTTTTTGATTTTGTATTGTGCCCTCAGAAATACGGTATCAAATGCAACATTGATTACTTTCAGTACAACGACATAGATTAAAAGTCCGCTTGGCTCCTTTGGTGAGATCAGATCGTTCACCGAGGATACCAGCATAAAGATCAAGCCGCAGATCAGAATCCCGTTGCAAGCAAGCGAGGAGATCGCCTCAATCTTGCCGACACCGTAGTTGTATTCGTATTTCAGATCACGGCGCAGCTTTCTTGAAAGAAGAGCAACAAATCCGGAATTAAGCACATTACCGAGCGAATCCACAAAATCCATCCATACAATCAAAGACCCCGAAATGATTGCAGAAACAGTTACAGCAATAAAGTTCGGCAACTCTGCAAGAAAGTTGAAGAACGAAACCTTTTGCTGGCTTTTATAAGAATCATTCTGTTCCTGCTTACTCATGGAATGTCTTCTCTTTATCTACAAACGGAATCAGCTTTTCACGGAGCAGACCAAGCGCCCTTTTTCTCATTTCTTCTCCCCAGCGATCGCCCTTCAGCATGCTCGTACAGCACCGGAACCATGCCAGAGGATGAAGCCACTTGACTTCGGGATTTGCCCTTTGTGCCTCCTCGATGGTATCACAGCCGAAATAGCCACGGAAAAATTTCTCGTATATCTCCGAAACTTCCGACGACTGCATTTTGTAAAATGCGTTATATTCGCCGGGAGCAGTATTCGCATACACCATGGAAAACAAAATTCTCGATATATCGAACATGGGTGTTCCCGTGCTGAGCTCTCCCATATCGATCAGGCAACATTCATCTCCCTGAACCATGATATTGTTAATATTGAGGTCACCGTGAATGCAGGTGTCGGCTTCGGGAACAAGGTCAAGAAAACGATGCAGACATTGTCTTTCTTCATCGGTGATGCCCGTGATATTGGCAATATCCGCACGGTTTGCTTCCTTGAAGGATGGAATCTCCGGGTCGGATGTATGTATAGCGTGAACCTTTTTGCAGGTATCTGCATACATTTTCACATATTCATCAAGATTTTTCTCGTCGGCACGGATCAGCTCTCCCAGCGTTTTTGACTTGATCAGTTCATACACAACGCCTTTTCGCCCGTTCGCCTCCACAATGTCATAGGAAATAGCAGTTGGAATACCCATGACAAACGCCTTTTTGGAAAGCGATTTTTCATGTTCAATCCAGTCAATGTCGGCATTGCCATAGTAGAGTTTAATGATGGTCTCATCGTCGATACGATAGCACTCGCCGCACGCCCCTCTGCCGATGACCTCACAGCCGTCAATGCTGATCCTGCGGCAGGCAGGCTCGATTTCCATGATCTCCGAAAATCCTGTCATGTTAAACACGTCCATTACTTCGGCGTTTGCGTTGATCACACGAAACGGCTTTTTCCCACACCTTTTTTTCAGGCTGAGAAGTACGCGCAGTCCTGCGCTGGATATATAGTCAAGCCCTGCAATGTCAAGCGTAACGCTCTCTGCCACGCCCGGCAATGCGGCAAGTGCCGCTCCGAATTCTGTCGCATTTGCGGAATTGATGCTTCCCTCAACGAAAGCCACTGTTTCTTTATTATTTGTTTCAATATTGACCTGCATGGTTTTTCTTCTCCTTTTATGAAATACCGTTTCAACGGCTTGTTTGAATTCGTAATACATCCTCAGATCGGACAGGCGACTGAGTACCTCGACATACTCGCGAAACAGCCATTCCTGCCTGTCTCTGCCGTATTTGAATTTATTCCAGACCGCTTCTCCCTCAGCTTCAAGCCCTTCTGCCAGATCCCGAATATTGGATAGCTTATCCGCGCACACGAGCATGGCGCATTTGCAGTCGCAGTTTTCAAGTGCAAGCAAAGTTGCGTCCTTGCGTTCCTTCCAGGAAAGCTTCTTGTTCTCGGTGTCAAACAGAACAAGCCGCAACACCTCGCCGCCGAATTCCCGTTTCAGTTCGTCGGGCGAAACACCGCCATCCTCGATCGTGTCATGCAAAAGACCTGCGCAAATCAGCTCATCGCTCGCTCCGTTTCGGGCAAGCTCCATCGCCACCGAAAAAGGATGCGTGATATAGGGTTTCCCGTCCTTGCGTATCTGCCCGCCGTGAACCTTCAGGGCAAACAGAAACGCGCGATTCACACTGTCAGTCATTGAAAAGCCGCCCCACCACCTGCAGCGAGCCTGACGGTGATTTCCTTTCCAAAGGTTGTCACATCCGCACCGATGCAAATGGACGGGTTTGCCATATTGCAGTTTTCAACGGTCACGGTCAACGCACCGTCTGAGAGTTTTACCGATAGTTCTCCCGTTGCTCCGTTTGTAAGTGTAATATTCCCGGCGGTCGCACCGCCAGAAAATTCACCGACGGGAAGGCTGAGGGTTGCAATCACCTTGTAAACGGTCTCCTCGCCTTTTTTCCTTACATTGCTCATATACGAAGAAACACAAAGCTCCGGAGCGAGAATTTCAACAACGCACGAAGAATCTCCCTCACTTTCCAACCCGCTGTGTTTAACGGTAATGCTACCCAAAACACCATCTCCGCCCGACATCTTTGTGTTTCCTGAAAGCTCCACCGTGATGGATGTCGCGCTGTTATAGATAACCTTCGTCACGGTTTTTCCTTCCAGTGCTTCACCGATTTCAATATCGGAAGGTGAGATGCTTTGCTTGAACCTTGCGGTCGGTTCGTCGGAATTAGGCGAACTGCTCTTGATCACAACACTCTGCGTGCCCATGCTGTACACATTGTTCTGTGCCGCAATATTGTGGTATTCCACGCGACTGCCGCAAGCGGTAAAGAGTGCCGTAACCAGGGTAATCATCAAAACAATGGAAATAAATCTTGTCTTCATCGCGCTGATTCTCCTTTAATTCCGGAAAATATGACAGCCAACACATTTTTACCGTTTTCATATCGGTAATCCAGCTCAGCCGCCATCTTCTTCACCATGAAGATACCGAGGCCACCGATATCGCGTTCCTCCGCTGAGAGCGTTACATCAGGCTCTTTAGCGGTGGTAGGATTATAAGGTATGCCGTCATCCTCAAACAGAAGCGACAGCTTTTCATCGCTTGCCGTTACGGTAATCTTGGCATTTGTCGCCCCGCTGTAATAAACGATATTGGAGTAGATCTCATCCACTGCGATTTGCACCTTGTTTGCGACTTTCATCGGCACTTTCCACTCTTCCAGCGTGCTTTCCATGAACTCCGTGACTGTTTTGATGGAATCCTTATCGGGTGTGACCGAAATATCCGATCTTTGGTCTTTCGTATTGAATTTGACACACAGCATTGTGATATCGTCAAACTGCTCTGCCTCACCGACAAAAGCATCCAGATCGGCTTTTATCGCGGGGAGAAGCTCGGCAGGTGTTTTTTCGCTGTTTTGTACAAGCACCTTCTCGAGCCGATGCATACCGTATTGCTCATTTTTTCTGTTCATGGCTTCCGGAACGCCGTCGCTGTATTGGAAGATCTTATCGCCGGGCTGCAGCTGCACGCTTCCGCTTTTGTAACGGATTCCCTCCATACCTGCGAGAATAAAACCTGCTTTAACTTTGAATGGTTCATACACGCCGTTTTTCCGGCAGATGAACGGCATCTCATGCCCTGCGTTGACATAGCGAAGCTCTCCTGTTTTCAGATTCAATACCCCCTCAAAGGCTGTGATGAACATTTCCTCACTGTTGGATGAGCAGAGAATATTGTTGACCTCTGAGAACACCTCCCCGAGGTCGTTATGGAGTCCGGTGTGATCCTTGATGAGCGTTTTGCCGATCACCATGAACAGTGCGGCGGGAACGCCTTTTCCCGAAACATCGGCAACGACAAAAGCAAGATGGTCGTCATCCACCATAAAGAAATCATAAAAATCGCCGCCCACCTCTTTAGCGGGATCCATCGTAGCATAAATATCAAACTCATCCCGATTCGGAAAGGGCGGAAAAATACACGGCAACATAGAAGTCTGAATTTTTGCCGCTACGTCAAGCTCAGCTCCGATTCGTTCTTTTTCGGCGGTGACGGTCTCAAGCTTTGAAATATACTCCCCTATCTCATGGTACATTGTTGAGAAGGAATCCGCAAGGTCCTTGATCTCATCGTCATTTTTGACAACGATTTCGGGTGCCGTTCCGTCCTCCAAATGCTCAACCATACCAAGTGAGGCATCGTTCAACTGCCGTATGGGCATGACGATGCGGCGTCTCATATAGACTATCCAGATAATTCCGCTTACGACAGCAATAATGACTTCAAGTAGTATGATCTTAACGATATAGTTGTTTCTTGCTGTATCCAAAAGCTCCATGTTCTTCACAACGCCGACGATGGCGACTACATTTCCGCCACCGTCCTTGATCGGGTAGACACTTGTGGTGTATCCATTTCTTGCGTACATGAAGTTATGAAGTTCCGATTCCCCTTTCGAAATGGAATCATAAACGTTCAAAAACTCCTCGTTGACCTCATCCCGAAATCCGATATCATAGGGTGAAAAACCGCTCGTTTTACTGACCACATTGTATATGTATTCTCTCTCTTTTGAGTCCGTATGAACTTTTGCGACATATATAACGCTGCAATCCTCTGCGTTTGCGGTATGCTGGAGCTGTTCACGAATTGAATTGTATTCATCATCTGCCGTTTTGCTCTCCAGATATTTGTCCAACTCCCCCGGTTCAATGCCGAGAGCGACATTTTCCGCAATACCGTTGGCGATCTGCATATACTGCTGTTTGAGCGCATCCGCAAATTCAAAATAACCGACGATTCCGATTGCAAAAGACAAAAGCATGATAAGTCCGATCAAGGCATTAAAAATCGGACGTAACAAAGATTTCGTAAATTTTCGTTTCTGTTTCATATATTGTTCTCCGTTTTGCATGTGCGATGGCTTTTATAATTCCGCATGAACCTCCCACAAGCCTTCCGCATTTTTTTCACTCTTTAATGACTTCGTAAAGGCGGAAACGATCTTTCTGCCCATTTCGTCCATTATATCCGACTCAAGCGGATCTGCCGCAAGTGTCGGAAATTGCAGGATAACCTGATAATCTGCCGTATTTTCTCCCGCAATAACCTGTACGACTGCATGATGCCCGCCATTTTTGTCCGACCTCAAAAGCGGAAGCAGAAGCTCATCGCAAAGATATTCGATTCCTCTTGACTGCCGTGCAGTCAGACCGAAGGACAACGCGAATTGACGGATCTCACTGCAAAGCGAGTAGATATCAATATCGTCCTTTGTCACGTTACGTTCAAACATCCGTGCACGGTACATAAATCGGCGCGTCAGCTCTTTAGAAGGATGTCCGATCACTTCTTCCGCGGTTCCGTGTTCATAAATACCTTGCTCGGCCATAAACATAACATTCGATGCAATGTTTTTGGCGAATCTCATTTCATGCGTAACGATCATGCTGGTCATTCCGGCATCCACCAACCGCCGAATGACCGATTCAACCTCGTCCACCATCGTCGGGTCAAGCGCGCTTGTCGGCTCATCGAACAGCATGACCTCGGGTTTCATGGCAAGTGCGCGTGCGATCGCCACACGCTGTTTCTGCCCGCCG
>JAFTLK010000049.1 GCA_017455975.1 Clostridia bacterium
CACTGGAACTGATTGATCTTGATATTAAAGGTTTCCTCCAGCCACATATTGCGTTCGTAAACCGCGTCGGTGATAACATCACCCGTTGCAGCTTCCGCGTAAATGTCCTTGGTCACCCAGTCAACGCCGTTGTCATCCGATTCGTTGGATGTCAGAATCAAAAATTCGTCTCCGCCGTAGTCCTTTACGGGAAGCTCCGGCATATAGTCGGTTGTCACTTCCTCGGTGGTTACGGATGTGTCAGCAGAGGTCTGCGCTTCGGTGGTTTTGGTATCGCCTGCATCGGCGGAACCGCAGGATGCCATGACAGCGCCGACCGATGCCAGCGCGAGAATCGCCGCACAAATGCGGAGCTTTGCTGTGTTCATACGAGTGTCCTCCTGAATGAATCAAAAAATTTATTATCTGATTGAATTATAGCACACCCCGTGCAGTTTGTCAAGGAATTTTCACTGGGAATCAGAATGTCACTGAAAACAGATCGCCGCAGCCGTCGCTGTAATAGCACCGTTCCCCACGGAAATCGATCCATTCCGCCTCGGTCGGATAACCGAGCTCGGCAAGATTGGCGTGATCCTGCTGACACTTTGCCGTCGGGTCAATGATGCGCAGGGACGGCGGAATGTCGGCGTTGAAGCCCTCGGATGAATAAATCAGCCCGTTATGACAGCACGCGCCCTGGATATATAAATGATACGGTGCATCAAACTGCGACAGAATGTCGGATGCTTCCAGAACGGCAACCGGCACACCGTATTCCGCTGACAGTTCACCTGCCGTGACATCGGGCAGACGGAACGAAAAATACCGCGTTGTGCGATCACCGTCACGCATGACAAATGCATGCAGAAGTCCGGCATCGCGGTCGACAACAAAGTTGCCGTACGGGCGCACATCGGAAACATCACCCTCCGACAGCCAAAGTCCTTTTTCATCCGCAAATCCGATCTTCAGCAGCTGTACGAGCACGGTATGAAAAGTAAGACCCTCGCGCTGCAGCCGATAGACACAGCACATACCCACGCGGCGGTCCTCTGCCCTTGCGTAGTTGTTGTATACGTTTGCATACATCAGCGGGAATTCGTCGCCCGCTTCAAAACAGGTACTGCCGAACGTCACCGCATTGCAGTGCGGGATGACGGCATCGTCTCCGTTCAGCGAAAACGCGGCGATCTGCGGCAGGACAATGTCTTCGCTGTCGGTGTCCAGTGCTTTTGCGTCGTATACCCGGCAGTGTCCCGCATGGTCAAAGCGGAACAGAAAGTCGCCCCAGACAGCACCGTCCTGTGCACCCCAGCCCATGCTTCCGATTTTTCTGATGTTCATACGGTTTTCCTCGTTTTCCTTATATTACGCTCGCAGAATGTCACCCTCATGTACCGCAAACGGAACGGGCATGGAGAATTTCATAAACGGATGCGGTGCGGATTCAATCGGTTCGCCGTTCTCATTTTTCATATCATGTACCGAAAGTACACGTCCGACGCGACCGGGTGAAATCATTTCCGCTTCGGTATCGGAGACGACCTTGTTGCGCTGGATAAACTGCGCAATGCCGGTTTCCGGATTGTAACCTGTGACAACGGCGAGATACGCCTTTTCGCGCAGATATCCCATGTCGGTGACGGTCTGTGCGTTTTCGATTGCCCGATCGAACCAGTAACCGGTGGCGTATTCACGGTGCGACACGCTTTCCAGCTCCCGCAGCCAAAGCGGATCGTAGGTATAATGTGCAGGATCGCGGGTATATGCGTCCATGGCCATGCGGTAGGCATTGGTGACAACGGCGGTATAATAGGCACTCTTCATGCGCCCCTCGATCTTGAAGCTGTCCACACCGGACTTCATCAGCTCCGGAATGTGCTCGATCATACACATATCCTTGGAGCTCATGATGAACGTACCGTGCTCGGTCTGCTCAACGGGAAGCGGCATTTCCGGGCGTTTTTCCTCGGTGATGACATAGTTCCAGCGGCACGGCTGTGCGCACATGCCGCGGTTGCCGTCGCGTCCGGTAAAGTGATTGGAGAGCAGACAGCGTCCGCTGTAGGAGACACACATCGAACCGTGGATAAAGCATTCCAGCTCCACCTCGGAGGGCAGGCTGTCGCGGATGCGCATAACCTCCTCCATGGTAAGCTCACGCGCAAGCACAACACGCTTTGCGCCGAGGCTGTGCCACATCTTTGCAGACGCGGACGAGACACAGCTTGTCTGTGTGGAGATATGGATTTCGGCGTCCGGCAGCATTTCGCGTACCAGTGCAAGCACGCCGATATCGGCAATGATGAACGCATCCAGTCCAATGGAGCCGATCCGGGAAAGGTAGGCGCGGAGTGCGTCGTATTCGTACTCGCGCGGCATCGTGTTCAGTGTCAGATAGACCTTTTTGCCGCGTGCATGGGTATAGGCAACCGCTTCCGCCAGCTCTTCATCGGTGAAGTTTGCGGCGGCGGCACGCATACCGAACATATTGCCGGCAAGATAGACAGCGTCAGCACCGTACAGCAGTGCCGCGCGGAGCTTTTCGGGGCTGCCGGCAGGAGATAACAATTCTGCCATAGCCGTCACCAAACAAGTGCACGTGCCATGGCGGCATCGTGCGTCAGAACGGCATCACATCCGATACGCACCAGCGCGCGGACGGTATCCTCATCCTCTGCACCGGCGGCAAAAATGCAGACATTGGCATTATGCGCACGGTCAACGGTCGGACATCCCCATGCATCGGCCTCAAGAAGCAGCTGTTTTGCATCGGCCAGATATGCAGGTGCTCCCATATAAGCGGCATAGATCCACGGACGAACCATGTCGTCTGCACAGATCGGGGAAATGCGGGCCTCGGGATATGCGTTTTTCAGTGCATCGAGCGTCTTGTGTGCTGCGGAAACAAACAGGATTCTCTCCCACATTGCATGGCGGGTGGCACAGTGCGCAATGAGGGTGATCTGCTCCGCATCCAGTGCGGGAAGTGTGAGCAGAAGCTCTCCCTCCCCGCCGGCACAGACGCGGCATAGCGCATCGAGATCATCACAGCCGCATGCCTTTTGTACAAGGCTGCCGTCTTCTTTTACGGTAACAGCGATGCCGTCCGCACCTTCTGCCAAAACGTCGGGTGTATCGAGGATGGCATATACTTTGGTTCGGTCAAATAAGGATTTCATTGGGTCATTCCTTTCACGACAGCCATTTACCGGTTGTCGATATACTGCTTTTTGAGTTCTTCGTGCTGTTCGTTGGTCTCCGAGAAATAGGTATTGCCCTGTCCGTCGGCGAGGAAGTAATAGTAATTCGTCTCCGCCGGATACAGCGCACAGCTGATGGCATCGAGACCCGGATTGCAGATCGCCCCTGGCGGAAGTCCGGCATACAGATAGGAGTTGTATTTGGAGTCGATCTTCAGATCGTCCGCGGTCAGCGCGGTCTTGCGTTTGTCCAGAATATACTGCAGTGTCGCGTCGGACTGCATGCGCGGGTACGAGCGCGGGTTGGCAAGGCGGTTGTGGAAGACCGAGGAAATGTTCTCAAAGTCGGTCAGCGACTTGCCCTCCGCCTGCACCATCGAAGCAAGAATGATCAGATCGTCCATGGACATGCCGAGCACCTCGGCAC
This sequence comes from Clostridia bacterium, assembly GCA_017455975.1. Lineage (GTDB taxonomy): Bacteria > Bacillota > Clostridia > Oscillospirales > CAG-272 > RGIG3925. The sequence continues at coordinate 3,613 of JAFTLK010000049.1, forward strand.
GTTCGTAATACTCCACGGAAACCTTGCGGTTGAAATTTTCAAGGAATTTATTGATCGCATCCACCTCGGACATATCCTTGAAGAAGAAATAGGTATCCGGGAACAGGTATCCCTCCAGGCGGTAGGTGCGCTCGGGATCAAGCTCGTCAAGTCCTTCAAGGAAGGGATAACCTGTATATTCAAATTCATTGATGGCAGCGACAAAGTCCTCACGCGTACCGACCCCGTGCTCGACCAGCAGAGCAATGATCTGATCGACGGTATAACCCTCAGGGACAGTGATGCGAACCTGCTCCTTGACATTGGCAATATAGGTAAATTCGTCGTTGAGGTCGCCGTAATTCATCGACGGAGAGATCTCATATTCGCCTACCAGATAATCGGTCGATTCATCCTTCAGCCGTACATACAGCTCATACACCGTCGGATATTTGATAACACCGTTTTCATGCAGCATCTGAGCCACATCGGCGGCAGTCATCTCTTCTTCAATGACAACAGTCACCGCTTCATCGCTCTTGACAAATGCGAACACATCATTTGCGATCTCGATGATCGTCCACGACGCAAAAACGGATATGACAAGCACAGCGACAATATAGACAATGCCCTTCAGAAGCGATGTGATCGCCGAGGTGTCAGCCTCGTCCACCTCATCCTCCTCGCGGCGGTGCTTTGCATATTCTCCGCGCCTGTCTGCGGCAGACGTGCGCGGCACAGATACGGTGACCGAACGCGTCATGCCGACCGCCTCCTGTGCGGGACGGGATGCGGTATCCTCCGCACGTACGGTATGCGCACGGGTACGCTCCTCCTCGCCGTCATGAATGGCGACCGTCGGATCCGGCCGGGCTGTCGGTGTATGAACCTCGGTCGAGGTGCTGTGCCCATCCTCTGCCGCTGCTGCGGCAGGTGCTGCGGCAGATGCGGTGGCAGATGCGGTGGGAACAGCGGCTCCGGTCTTTTCCATCTGGCGCTTTGCTAGCAATGCACGCCGTTCCTCATCGGACAGGCGCGACATGGCAAACGCACGGGAAATCTGAGCCCGCTCCGCATCGGTCAGGTGGCTGCGGCGAACCGCATCCGCAAGCTCGCGCTTTTCCGCATCCGAGAGCCGTCCCATGCTCAATGCAGCAATCAGACGGCGTTTTTCTTCCTGCGTCAGCTGCTCAAAGGTCTGGTTTTCTTCCGGATTCTGTGAACCGGTCATTCTGTTATTATCCATAGATATCCCTCATTACACATCATGATTGTGCAGGCTGTACCTGTAATAAAATGCATCTCCATCGGGATGCGCATGCGTAAACTGAAATCCTGCCCGCTCAAAGGCACCGATCGAAGCTGAATTGTCCGGAAAAATCACCGCCCGTATTGCAAGCACCTGCCCATTGAACAGGGTGTCCGCACATGCGGCAAGCGCACGCAGAATCGCCGTACCGTGACCCCCTCCGCGCATATCCGGCCGGACTACAAACTCCGAAACACACAGAGTCCCGTCCTCATCCAGATACAGTGCCGCTGCGGCCACGGGAAACTCCCCAGCCGTTATCACAAGACAGCGAAAGTTTTCACCGGGGCGGATGTAGTCCTCCCGCAGCATATAGGACACATAATTATCCCAGCCGTCGTCACAGCCGGTATAGTACCGCGCGTCCGCATCCATCCAGTGCTCGATGACAGCGGCATCGGACGCCGTATAGTCGCGCCACGCGTATTCCATCAGACGATCCCCGTCACGCGCAGGGCAAACAGCACAATGCACGCAAGATAGCCCGGCGACAGCAGCGAAACGAGCAGACCTTTGGTGGTTGACGGCAGTCTGCCGCCGCGTTTTTCCGCGTATGTGCGCAGATAATCGGGCAATTGTTCACCCCGGATGCCCTTGTCGTAGATGACACGCTCCGCCTGCGACAGCATCATAATTGCGCAGAACAGAAGTCCCGTGACAAGAACGAACGTGAAGAAAACCTCATTTTCCGGCTTTGCGATGAATGCCCAGATATATTCTTCAAAAAACAGAGCATAAAGATTATAAAAAATATGGATCGTCAAGGGCGCAAAGACCGATTGTGTAACATAGACAGAGAAGCCGAGCAGAAGACCGCCGACAAACGACGGAATAAACGCAACGGCACTCATGTCGAGAAAGCTGTAAACAAATGCGGTCAGAATGATGGCCGACGGCGCACCCAGCGGTTCATATTCGGTATACAGCACCGAGCGGAACAGGAATTCCTCCGTGACAGCCGGCAGAATGGCAAACACGATCATGGTGTACAATGTATCGTAGATATTGCCGCCAAGCTCCGGCAGGGTTCTGCCGTAAATGGTATAGACCGAGTGGGCATACAGACCGTCGGAAATGCCGAAGTTGCGCAGAAGCAGTTCGACGGCGGTCACGGCACAGATCATCGTCATGACCGAAAAGATCAGAAACACCGCTTTTTCCAGACCGAACAGCCGCAGCTTCAGCCGGAAGATATAATTTTCACCCTTTGCCTTGCAGAAGAAGATTGCAGGCAGGACAAATGCCAGCAGCTGCAGAATCGCAAACGACAGATATGCATCGCGAGTTCCCGTCAGCCTCTCGGTATCTATATAGGAGGAGAAGACCAGAAAGGCAAAGGAAAACAGCGGCAGCAGCGGCAGCAGAAATCGTTTAGTTTGCATGAACGGCTCGTACTCCTTTTTCCGTGACAAGAACATCAACCGCAAGGTCAAAGCGGCCGCGCGGGATTTCGGGCAGAATGCAGTCGGTGTACACGGTGCCGACACGCACGCCGGGGAAGGTGTCCAGATACCGGTCATAGTATCCCCGCCCGTAGCCGATGCGATAACCGGCACGGTCAAATACAAGCCCCGGGACAATGCACACGGGGTGCGCATCCGGCTCCATATCCGCGGCATGCCAGACGGGTGCATCTTCTTGTGGCTCACGGATGCCGTAAGCCCCCGAAACAAGCGCTTCCGGATCGCGGACAATATGGTATTCCATTGTGCAGTCTGCTGTTTTGCAGCGCGGAAATGCAACGGTCTTCCCGTCTGCCAGTGCGCGCAGGGCGATCGGCATCACGTCGATTTCACCGTCGAGGGGCGCATACATAAGCAGCACCTTTGCATACCGGTAGGTAATGGACGAAAGAAACAGCTCGCAGATGCGTGCATCGCGTGCGGCGCGCTCTTCCGCCGACAGGGCTGCGCGCTGTGTCTTATACTGCGCGCGGATCTCGTTTTTGCGGGCACGGATCTCGGTACCTTTGGTTTTATGGATCATGGGTCAGCTCTGCCTCGTGTGTTACTGCATCATCGTAGAGCGGAACAGCTCGGCAGCCGTCTCCTCACCGAACAGTGCGGTCACAAGTGCAAGGCCAAAGGGACCGGCCACGCCCATTCCCTTTGCCGTGATATAATTTTCGTCAACGACAACGGACTTTGCGGAAATGTTGGCACCAAGCAGATATTTCTCAAATCCGGGATAGCAGATAGCGGAGCGGCCCGACAGATAGCCGAGCTTGCCGAGGATCATCGGTGCGGCACAGATGGCACCGATGGTGATGCCCCGTTCCGCCGCAAATCGGATGGCCTCGTGGACGGCACCCGATGCATCAAGGTTTGAGGTGCCGGGCATGCCGCCGGGCAGAACGATCATTTCAAGATCGCGGTCAAGTGTCATGTCCTCGGGCAGAATGTCAGCGGTCACGGTGATATTGTGTGCACCTGTGACTTGCTTGCCCGTCACGCCGACGGTCTGTACCTGTGCACCGGCACGGCGGAGCAGATCCAGCGGGCAGAGTGCTTCGACTTCTTCAAAGCCGTCAGCCAAAAATAAATATACCATAAGTTTGTCCTCTCGGTTCGTTGTTATGTTCGTCTCCGGTCATTTGCCGGCAAGATACGGCGCAAGTACATCCATGATGTCGCGGTGGATATCGGGAATCGGCCGCGGATCGTCGCCCGAAAAGCAGCGGATGCGGTTCCAGCCGAGCGTATCGGAAGCATACAGCGCCGCACGGTAGCTTTTTTCAAGATGATCCGTGCTTTTTTCGTGGATATCCTGCACACGTCCGGTCGCGGCACTGCGGGATGCCAGCAGACGGCGGGAAATATCCGGACGCATTTCAAGGTAAAGAATACAGTCGGGGGTCGGCAGGCCGAGCTTTCCGAACTCAAAGTCCCACAGCCAGGAAAGGAAGCCCTCCCATTCCGCCTGCGGCAGCTTGGACAGCTGATGCACGGCATTGGCGGTGGTATAGCGATTGGTCACGACAACGGTATCGGGATCGGCAAGATCACGGCTCCAGTCGGTTCTGTAAGAAATATAACGGTCCACAGAGAAAAAGGTTGACGCGGCATATGCATTCGTGTCCTCCGGGTTGTCCCCGAGTGCACCGCCGAGGTACAGCTCCACCGGCACCGCGCTTTTTTCCCCGTACATCGGAAAGGACAGCTCACGCACGCGGTAGCCCTGTTCACGCAGCGCCGCACACAGAAGTGCGGACTGCGTTTCCTTGCCCGATGCATCGAGCCCGTCAATGGTAATCAGGCGTCCCATCAGATGATATCCTCCTGCTTGAGTACAAGCTCCATATATTGTTCCTTGGTGATCAGCACACGGCGCGGCTTCTGTCCCTCCGGTGCCGATACATAACCCATCTGTTCCATGCGGTCAATGAGCTTCGCCGCACGGCCGTAGCCGAGCGAAAGTCTGCGCTGGATCAGCGAGGTCGAGATCTTTCCGGTCTCCACAGCAAGCTCCACCGCGTTTTTCAGCATCGGATCATCGGGGGAACCATCCCCGTCAAAGTCTTCGCCCTCCACAACAGGCTTGCCCTTCTTCTGACCGCACATCGCCGCTTCCTTTTCAATGGATTCCATGACATCGTCGGAATACGCGGCATGACCGGCATTTTTCTTAATGAAAGAGATGATCGCGTCAATTTCCTCCTCGGAGACGAATGCACCCTGCACACGCTGGGGCTTCGGCGCACCGACGGGAGAATACAGCATATCGCCGCGTCCGATCAGCTTTTCCGCACCGACGGAGTCCAGAACGACGCGCGAGTCCATCTGTGAGGAGACACGGAATGCAATTCTCGAAGGAATGTTTGCCTTGATCAGACCGGTGATAACATCAACGGACGGTCTCTGCGTACCGATGATCAGATGCATGCCGGCGGCACGCGCCTTCTGCGCCAGACGGCAGATCGATTCCTCGACATCGTCGGGGGCTGTCATCATCAGATCGGCAAGCTCGTCGATGATAATGACGATCTGCGGCAGATATTCGCGGTCGGGATCGTTTTTGGTGATCTCGTTATAGCCTTTGATGTCACGCATGCCGACATCCTCGATCAGTGCAAAACGGCGCTCCATTTCGGTCACAGCCCAATGCAGTGAGCCTGCCGCTTTTTTCGGGTCGGAGACAACGGGCACAAGCAGATGCGGAATGCCGGAATAGATATTAAGCTCGACCTTCTTGGGGTCGATCAAGATCAGTTTGACCTCATCGGGGGTCGCTTTATACAGCATGGATACGATCAGCGAGTTGATACAGACGGATTTACCCATACCGGTCGCACCGCAGATGAGCAGATGCGGCATTTTTGCGGCGTCGAGATAGATCGGCGCACCGGCAACGTCCATACCGAGACATGTGGTCAGCTTGCTCTTTGCCCCACGGAATACTTCACTGTCAATCAGCTCACGGATATACACGGTCGCAACGGAGCGGTTTGGCACTTCAATACCGACGGCACTCTTACCGGGGATCGGTGCTTCGATGCGGACACCGTCCGCCGCAAGGCCAAGTGCAATGTCGTCCACCAGATTGGCAACAGAACGGACGCGCGTGCCGGCCTCCGGCTGCAGCTCGTACCGCGTAATGGTGGGACCGCGCGATACGTTGACGATCTTTGTTTTGACGTTGAACGAGCGCAGAATGTCGACGAGCTTTGCAGCATTGGCTTCAAGCTCTCCCGTCACATCCTCGGCAGCCGAGGAAAGATCCTTTTTCAGAAGCGTGACCGGCGGGAACTGATACTGCGGCTTCGGCGGTTCTGCAGGTGCCGCAGGTGCGGTTCCGTACATTTGCCCGAGCGATGCGATCAGAGCATCGGTTTCCGGGTCACCGAGCGGAATCTCCGCATCGGATGTATCCCCGACATCAAAGGGCGGAATCCCGTCATCATCGTCGTCCGGGAGCTGCGCACAGCCATCCGGCGCGGTGCGTGTCACGGCAAGCTCCAGCTCTGCCGTCTGTTCTTCATATCCGACCGTTTCCAGCGCCGATGCGGTCTCGGCGCCCTCCTGCTCCGGATTGCGGAAAATGGCAGCAAGATCAAGCTCTGCGGTCGCCAGAATCGGCTTTTCGGCCGCGGGTTCGGCATGCAGCACCTCTACACGGTCGATCGTTGCGGTATCCCGGTTATCCTCGCCGCGGGAAATGGCGTTTTCCTCATCCTGCACGGCAAGGTCATATGCCGTCTCGTCCGGTGCGGCCGGCGTCAATGCCTCCTCCTGCACAGTCGCTGCTTCGTCGGCAGCGTTGGCATTTTCGGGTGCGGATGCATCCCCTGCCATCTGACCGCGGTCATAGACCTCGCCCGGTACAGGTTCTCCGTTTCTGACAGGTGTTTTGCGCACAGGCCGCCTGACCGGCGGTTCAGCCGGCATTTCTGCGGCAGCCCCCGTCTCCTCTGCGGCGTAAATATTGGAATCAATGGCACCGCGGCGGCGTTTGCCGGTCAGTGCTTCCTCCTCACGGGTAATGGCGCGTTCTCTTGCGCGGTATGCCTGCTCGACGCGGCGGCGTTCGGCCTGCTCCGCACGCATCACGGCGAGTGCCTCGGCACGTGCATCGAGCCGTGCCTGCCGTTCTTCCATATCGGGGAGATTCTGCTCCTGATATGCACGGCGCTGTTCGCGGTATTTGTAGAGCTTATAAAGCACAGTGATCCAGAGTGATCGCGGCGTCATGCCGACAAAATACAGTGCCAGCACCGCAATGGCGGGAATGCTGATGATATAGGTACCGACAAGTCCTGTGAAGTCAAGCAGCATTGCAAGCAATCCGCCGATGACACCGCCGCCGAGCCCCGCTTTTCCGCCGGTATATAAAAGCTGCAGCGTGCCTGCATTGCTGTCCGCCTGCAGTGCGGGATCGTCCAGCACCGGTGCATGGAACAGAACGCCGATAAACGCAAGCAGCAGAATGCCGAACAGACACTTGAAGCCGACGGCATGGTATTCAATGTCCTTTTTCAGAAATGCCGCACCGATCAGAAGCAGCACCGGCAGGACATATGCCGCGCGGCCGAACAGACCGAGCAGAAGCCCGTGCAGACCAGCTCCGACAGGCCCTGTCAGATCGGGCAGCAGCAGACAGACACCCGAAAAAATGCCCGTCAGACCGAGCAGAAGCGAAAGCAGCATCACGGTGCCCTGCGGCATCGATGCCGCAGCGGGCGATGTCTGCGTGCCCTGCTTCTTTGCAGGTGCGGATTTGGATGCGGTTGATTTCTGTGTTGTTGATTTATTCTTTGCGGATGCTTTGCCGGACGAGGATTTTGAACCGCCGGACTTTGCGCCGGACGGTTTTGCGCCGGATGCGGCACCCGATTTCTTTTTGGTTTCCGCCAATGGAAGGACTCCTCTCATGCGAAGTGATGTATAAATCAAACCCCCGCGGGGGATATTGATCGATGGTTATTCCATATTATTATAACAAATTTTTCCGCAAATAGCAAGCCCTATCCCCGATTTTCTGTCCCACGGGCAAAAGAATTTACACTTTGCCAACAAAATCACCGATTCTGTTCTGTCCGATCACAGCAAAGAAAGGCTGTCGGCATCCCTGCCGACAGAACGGTCACAGCAATGAGATATTCCCCATCCGCAAAACCGCATAAGCCGCATCGCGTTCTGCATGCCGCCGTCACTGCATTCACCGGCTTTTCCGGCGGGATCGTCAACGGTCTTCTCGGTACGGGCGGCGGCATTCTTTTACTGCTTTCCCTGCGGCGCTCTGCCCGGGCGCAGGATGCATTCGCATCCGCCCTTGTCTGCATTCTGCCGCTGTCGCTGCTCTCCGTATGGCTGTACTGCGAAAACGGAACGGCAGACCCAGGGCTCATGTTTTCACATCAGACCCTGCCCTATCTGCTCGGTGCAATTCCCGGCGGCATGTTAGGTGCGTACCTGCTCGACCGGATGAAGCTGTCCGTTGTCCAGTATCTGTTCGCCGCATTGCTGCTGTTTTCAGGCTGGCGGATGGCATTCGGATGAAGGAGGGAGTATGGCTATCCTTGATTTTCTGATATCGGTGCTCGTTGCATCGCTTGCCGGTATGGGCATTGGCGGCGGCGGACTGCTTGTCATCTGGCTGGTGCTCATAAGAGAGATACCGTCCCAATCCGCACAGGCCGTCAATCTCGTGTTCTTTGTCGTCTCCGCCGTCTGTGCGCTCCCGATTCACCTGAAACGCCGATCCCTCGATGCCCGCAAAATTCTGTTTCTGACGGCATCTGCGATTCCCGGTGTGTGGGTCGGCTGTCAGCTGGCATCGGTGCTCCCGGAGACTGCCGCGCGGCACTGCTTCGGATATTTTCTTCTGCTGTCGGGCATCATGCAGGCGTACCGACAGATAAAAGCGCAATTTTTCTCTTGACGAACGGGCACAATCATGATATAATAACAAAAAAAGCTCCCGTCGGAGAACCGCTCTTTTGGCAGGAGTATGGAGAAAGGACAGTATATCATGGCAAGAATCTACGATAAATTCCCGACACTGCTGGGCAAGGACCCCGATGTCCGTACCCGCCGTTATCTGACACCAACCCGCATTGTCTGGTCGACGCTGGATGAGGGTGCCGAAATCACAGGTATGGAAAACCTGCTCACACCGAAGCGCGAGCAGATCACGCTCAATCGCAATCAGGACGACCGCTGTGTCATGGCAAACAAGCCCGGCAAACCGAAGGCTTCCATTCTACTCGATTTCGGCATGGAGATCAACGGCGCACTCCGTCTGATGGTCTGGGGCTCGCAGTCCAATGAAGATGCCGGTACCTCCGACAATCCCGGACGCGCAAATGTCCGTGTGCGCCTTGGCGAATCCGTCATGGAGGCAATGACCGATCTCGGTGTCAAGAACACGACCAACGACCACGCAAACCGCGACTTCGTCATGAATCTCGGCTCACACTCGGCAATGGAAACCAACGAATACGGCTTCCGTTTTGCCCGCATCGATCTGCTTGGTGAGGAATCTGCTGTTTCCTTCAAGAGCATCAACGCCGTCTTTATCTTCCGCGACATCGAATACAAGGGCTCCTTTGACTGCTCCGATCCGCTGCTGAACAAGATCTGGAACACGGCTGCCTATACCGCACATCTGAATATGCAGGAATACCTATGGGACGGCATCAAGCGTGACCGCCTTGTCTGGATCGGCGATATGCACACCGAGGTTATGTCCATCATCTCCGCATTCGGCTACAACGAAGTCGTACCGAAGTCCCTCGACCTTGCAAGAGAGGAAGCGCCGATCACCGAGGAACGCACCGAATGGATGAACGGCATGCCCTCCTATTCCCTGTGGTGGATCCTTCTGCACAAGGAATGGTACATGGCACACGGCGACAAGACCTACCTTGCAGAACAGGAAGAATATCTGACCAAGCTCATGGCGCACATCGCGTCGCTCGTGGATGAAAACGGTGTCGAGCAGATGCCCGGCAAGTTCCTCGACTGGCCGAACAATGCCAATCCCGAGGCAATGCACGCAGGTATGCAGGGTCTTGTCCGCATTGCGCTGTATGCCGGTGCCGATATGCTGGAGGAACTCGGCAATACCGACCTCGCCGCTGTCTGCCGCGCATCCGCTGACCGTATGGTCAACCATGTGCCGGATCCCAACGGCTCCAAGTCTGCAGGTGCACTGATGGTGCTCGGCGGCATCGCTGACGCAAAGAAGATGAACGATGAGCTCATTTCCGTCAATGGCGCACACGGCTACTCCACGTTCCTGGGCTACTACATCCTCAAGGCAAAGGCGCTCGCCGGCGACATTCAGGGTGCTCTGGACGGTATGCGCGAATACTGGGGCGGCATGCTCAAAATGGGCGCAACCTCGTTCTGGGAAGACTTCAATCTGGAGTGGATGGAAAACGCCGCACCGATTGATGAAATCGTACCCGAGGGCAAGGTTGACATCCACGGTGACTGGGGCGCATACTGCTACATCAAGTTCCGTCACAGCCTCTGCCACGGCTGGGCATCCGGTCCCTGCCCGTTCATGACGCACTACATTCTCGGTATCCGCATTGAAGAGGCCGGCTGCAAGAAGCTCCGCATCGACCCGCAGCTCGGTGATCTTGCTTATGCAAAGGGTACATTCCCGACGCCCTACGGTCTGGTCACTGTCTGCCATACCAGACAGGAGGACGGCACGATCCGCACCGACATCGCGGCACCGAAGGAAATTGAGATTATTATGGGATGATTCCCGATATTCCGAATTCCGAAAAATCTGTCAGAATCGTATAGATTAAGAATCACAATGACAAAAGGAACATCAATACCTCTGTTCAGCACATTCAGTGGTATGGATGTTCCTTTTTGCTTTTTGGGGATATACCAATACTTGTGAAAATTCGATCAATCAAACAAGGCTTTGAAATCATCCCGTTCACGGATGGGATCGTATTTTTTATTTTCGCATAATCTTTCCAACAAATCCTTTGTATACGATCCCCACGATCTGCAATCCGAGTAATCGTAATCATAGTGATCGAGCAACAGACAAGTATACTTCTGTTTGCCGGCGGTTTGTGCCTGCTCCATTGCAGCAGCATAAGATAACGCCTTTTTCAGTTCGTTCACTGCCGTATCATATTCATCTGTTACCAATGCGATTTCAGCAAGTTTTTCATGAATACCGCTGAGATATATGTTAAATCGCAGCAAATTTCCATCGGGTATCATTGTTTCAATTATCGTTTTCTCTGCTTCCACGCAAGCCAAAACGCGCGGATCTGCCGCATCTCTGAAAGACCACATCTTTCCAAGTATGCCGCATAGCTTTGAAAGCGCATCCGATAACATTCCCTGCTGATGCATCAGCAATTCTTCCCCCTCAAGACAAAGTTCCATGGCATCTTCATGGCTTGTAGGGTCACTTTCAGGGTACAAAGCCGCATATTTCTTTGCCTCGTCGATACGGTTGCTGTATCTGTATGCACAGATGACATCCCATAAGGCAGCATTTCTCAACTTATCATCCGAGCAATTTTCGCAGACGATCAGATTGTGCTTTATGGAATTGTCCATCATTTCAAGAAATTCTTCCTGCTTCTCACGGGAAAACGAAATGTAGTATTCAACAGTACCAAGCCAATGCCAATATTTGTATTCCTCCGGATATTCTTCTGCTGCCTGTTTTGCAAGAATATAATCCGCTTCGTGATCTTCTTTTTTCCAGAATTCAACATATTCCGAATCAAAATAAGCCTTACGTTCATCCTGTTCTGCTGGTTTCATTCCAAGCAGCGTATCCGCAGAAACATGAAGCAGTCTCGCAAGCGGCACAATCATCCCAAGATCAGGCATCGTTGTACCGCACTCCCATTTTGAAACAGACTGATAGGTGACCCCAAGCAAATCTGCCAGCTTTTCCTGCGTGTAATCATTCTTTTTGCGCAGTTCTTTGATTCTTTGTCCAATATGATTCATGACAATACCTCAATTCGAGTAGTAAGCCGAGCTCTGCTTCCGAATATAAGTATAGCATACTTTTCATCAAAACACAATAACTTGGATTTTTAGTGGAACTCACCTGACACGCGAGTTTTCCTCATAAGCCCAAAAGATGCCTCGATTACGATGATAACCGGGGCATCTTCCATATAGGTTTTATCAAGAGATCAATGTGTTTCTGCTGATTTATTCATCAATATACGAATCCAGCCGCAGATTCCGCATTTCCATCGTGTGGTCAAATGTACCGATCGTTTCCCAGCCGAGGTTCATGCCGTTGATGCAAAGCTCCGAAAGCATCTGCGCGTCGAAATAGCCGTCGGCAAGTCCGTGCTCCAGCATATCGTCCAGATACGGACGGATGTCAATCTCCACATGAACCCATTCGCCGCCGATCTCCGGCTTTCCTGCCTTGTACAGTGTTCTGCCGGAATTGCGGTAGACATACTTGGAGCCGATGGAATAGATCATCGCGCCCGATGCATCTGCCTTGCCGCCGTCGTAGCCGATATAATGATCGTTCTTTTCCCAGCGGTTGTCAAACAGCTGCAGACCGAACCAGCAGAAGTCGTTTGTATCCACGCCCTTGACGTAAAAGTACATCAGAAACTGTGCCGCATTGACCCAGTCACCGTCAATCGGCGTATTCGAATAATCCGTCATGCGGATATCAAAGGACACCACCATCCGATCCGCGTCACAACGATAGTATGCCTGTGCCTCCTCCGACAGCGACGCATAATCAAACGTCTGCTGCTCAATCAGCAGATGCGGCCACCAGTCGCCCTGTACCGCCGGCTTTCCCTGATAGTAAAGCGCGGTGTCCAGCTCAAAGGTCATCTGATTCTTGTCCGGCTGATAAATAAAGCTGCGTCCAATGCCGTCTGTGATTGTGGTCACATCGCTTTCGATGCGGTTTTCGATCAGACAGGGACCGGAATCCCACTGTGCCAGAAGCCAACGCGGATCTGCGGCAGTACCGCCGTAAAAATCATGTGCGCCGAGAACGGTGATCGCGTCGCCGCCCGCATGATCCTTCTGGGAAATCAGCTGCATGCCTGTTCTGAATGTGATATCGGGAATAATCTGCATGGTGCCCTCCTTCGGTTCTTCCGGTACAAAGATATACTGTGTTTCGGTTTGTGCCGCGGTATCGGCATCCGGTGTTTCGGATACCGTCGGTTCACCGCCGCCGCATCCGACCGCACTCAAAAGCAGTGCGCCGAGCAAAACGGTACTCAACCAATGTTTCATGTTCATATCTCCTGTTCTCTGTTTCAGCGGTACTGTGCAATCACGCGCAGAAACGCTTCTCCGTATTTTTGTGCTTTGACCTCACCGACGCCCATAACCTCACGAAAGTCGGCAAGGGTTTCGGGCTTCTTTGCGCACATATCGGCAAGTGCGGCATCGGGAAAGATGACATACGCCGGAACATGTGCCTTTGCCGCCAGCGACGAGCGCAGAATCCGCAGCGCCTGCATCAGAGGAGAATCGGGTGCGGCAGAAACTGCGGCGGCACGTTTTGTCCGTCCGGCAGACCGCTTCACCGTCTCCGCTGTCGGTGCTTTGGGCTTTGGCACGCGCATCACCACACGCTCCCGGTCGGCAAGCACCGCCTGTCCCATCTGCGTCAGCTTCGGAACCGGATAGACGCTGTCCTCCGTTTCCAGATAGCCGCGGTCGGATAAAGATGCCAGCAGCTGCCGCACCTCGCCGTCCGATTTTGTGCGCATGGCACCGTATACCGACAGCGCCTCAAAGCCAAGGGACTGCAGCCGCTCGGTATGGGCACCGCGGAGCACCTCGGTCAGCATCTTCACGCCGAAGCGCTGTCCCGTCTGCAGAACGCAGAACAGAGCGGTTTTGGCGTCCTCCGTGACATCGGTCTCCTCCCATTCGCCGCGCGTCCGACAGACCGAGCAATTGCCGCAGTCACTCCCCATGCTGTCACCGAAATACTGCAAAAGCGACTTGCGCAGACAGCGTTCTGCGCGGCAGTAATTGTTCATTTCACGCAGACGCAGAAGCTCGCGTTCACGCACCTGCGCCTGCGCCGCATCGGACAGCTCAGGATTCGGTTCGCTGTTTTCAATCAGGAAGCGCGCGGTATGAACGTCTTTGGGCGAATACAGCAGAATGCACTGCGCCGGGGAGCCGTCACGCCCCGCGCGTCCTGCCTCCTGATAATAGCTTTCGATGTTCTTTGGCATCTGGTAGTGGATGACATAGGAAACGTCCGATTTGTCGATGCCCATACCAAACGCATTGGTCGCTACCATGATGCGTTTTTCGTCGTAGACAAACGCCTGCTGGTTCAACCGCCGCTCATCCTCGGAAAGTCCTGCGTGATACCGTGTCGCGGGATAACCCGCCTCACACAAAAGGGAGCAGACCTCCTCCACCGACTTCCGTGTCGCACAGTAGACAATGCCCGCGCGATCTCCCTTATCGGCGATCAGCGACAGCAGCGCATCGTTCTTGCTTTCGGGATGCATGACCCCAAAGTACAGATTCGGACGGTCAAAACCGGTGGCAATCAGAAACGGATTTCGCAGCCCCAGCAGACGGACAATGTCGTCGCGGACATCGTCGGTCGCCGTTGCGGTAAACGCGCCGACAACCGGGCGTTGTGTTTCCGACAGGACAGACAGAAACTCCGCAATCTTCAGATAAC
>JAFTLK010000004.1 GCA_017455975.1 Clostridia bacterium
CAATGCTGATATGTTAGAATGTTACTGTAAACAAAACAATCAGAAAAGGAGATAATACAATGAAACGATTTGAAAGAACCGTAATATTCATCACAACAATTCTGGTGAGCCTGATGGCAATGATTATGCTGATCTCGGCGGGAACGGGAGATATCACTGTCAAGGTCAACGGAAAGACGATCCGTTTTCCCGATCAGTCGCCGGTGGTACAGAATGAGCGCACGTTGGTGCCGGTGCGGTTTGTGGCAGAAGCACTTGGTTATGATGTAATATGGAATCAAGCAGACAATTCCGCGGTGATCGATGACGGGAAAATTGTACTGTACATCGGGACGAATACGGCGAAGATCGATGGCAAGTCAGTAACTCTTGATGTAGCAAGCACAGTTATCCATAACCGAACCATGGTTCCGCTGCGTGTCGTTGCAGAAACATTGAACTGCTCGGTGGACTGGATTTCAGAAACCAATACGGTACTCGTCAATGCAAAGAATAATGGACGGGAATTGTCCATCTATGAACGCCTGAAGCAGACTGGATTGTTTTACGATTTGAAGGACAACCGCGACAGCGAGCATACACGATTTCTTGTAAAGAAAACTCTTGTGAAGGCAGGAAGCAATCTGACATATACTGATCCAATCAAACTCGGCGTGGGTTGGTGGATCGAGGCACCTAATATTTTTGATCCGTCGCAGTATCCGGAATTTGATTGCGGTATTGTTGTCGCGGATTACAACAATGCAATGCGCGATCAGGTGGCGGATGTGTTTGAAATTCTCTATCTGACCGGACATAACGAAGTTTCGGCACTCATGATGAAAACTCTGCGCGGCGAAATTTGGGAAACGTATATGGAATGGTTTCCAGCAAGCATGGGAATCAAGCCCGGAACCGCAGGCTGCAGGTACATCGACGGGCGTGAGGTTAATATTGGGACGGATGGAAATATGCATCGGCTGTATATGCAGGTGAATACGGTCGGGCATGTCAATCCGGACAAGCCGAAGGTGCTCGACGAAACGACGGTGAAAGGTCTGACGCGGGATTATCAGCTAGGGCTTTGGGGTGATGATCTGACCGATCTTGGACTGAAATGAGGGATATTTATGAAGTCTGTAATTGATGATTTGTATTTTGGACGCATCAATCCGTGTGATCGGTGCAGCACGCCGGAAGAACAGGAACTGATGGGGTATATCGATGAGTGTTACGAAAAACTTTCGGAAGGGATGACCGAGGAACAGCGGATGGGACTGGAGAATTTGAAGGATTCTTTGATGGAGGTTGGATTGATTTCGGAGCGGGAAATGTTTGCGTATGGGGTACGGTTGGGGATGAGGTTGGCGGTGGAGGTATATAATACGATGAGTGTGATTAAATAAGTACCAAGGAAGCGAATGGCTGAACAGTATGATATTGTTAATTGTTCGCTGTTTCTCTTTTTTGTTTCGATGAATTACTGATATCATCTTGAAAGTACCTGGAAATTATGGTATAATGAAAGTAACTAGAGTGAAGAACGCCTTCGAGTTTACAAGACAGTGTGTGCTGTAATGTGGTCGACACAATGGTTCTGCTGTTCGATACAGTGAAAAATCCATAATTATGGAGGATACTCTAAAAGTAAAAGTGTACATTATAGCCATTGCATAAATGCTGTTTGAAATTTTGAAATTGTTAAATGGAGAGAAGAATATGATAAAGAGTTTTCAGTGTAACAATTTTCGTAATGTTATGTGCGATAATATGCAATTCGAAAGAATCAATATAATGATAGGTCCTAACAATAGTGGGAAAAGTAATTTTATAAAAGCACTATCATTTGCAGCTAATATGGTTAGCAATCCAAAGGATGAGACGACAGGTTTCTTTTCTGAACTAAAACGAAATGGTTGGCAAGCAAGTTCAAATAGACGATCGGGTGATTCTTCTTTTAAGCTGACGTGGAATTTTGAATTAAGCGAACGTCCTGTGGTATATACATTACATGCAAATGTTGGAAATAGAAGAGAAAAAAATTATATTTCAGAAGAGACTTTAGATTCTGCTGAAACACGGCAAGGTACGCCCGAACCATATAATTATTTTAGATGTCATAGCGATAAAGTGGGGGTTGGAATGTTTTCCACAGCTGGTTTAAGTAATATAAAAAACCAGCGCTTATTTGCTGAAGTTGATAGATTCGAGACTGTTCTTTTACAGATGGATAATTTGTTTTTTGAAAACAAAAAAATGTTTAGCGAACCATTTGTAAGAGATGAAATACGCAATGTTCTTGAAAATATGCGAACATATTTTAAGAGCTTCTATTCGTATTCATGTACGACGTTTAACATTGCTGAAATTCGCGAAATGCAAGATGAACAGAACGAAGGAATCTATCTGAAAAAAGATGGTTCAAATTTCGTGAATGTTTTCAATGATTTGACAATAAATGAGCCTGGATTTCATGAGAAGTATCTTGGAATTTTGAGGAAACTAATAAGTAATTGTGAAGATATACAAATTAGAAACGCAGGTGGGAAAATATGGATGGAATTGCAGATAGATGGGTGTAATTTTGCTTTATCTGAAGTAAGTGACGGAACGATACATTTACTATTATTACTGTTACTGTTGACATTTCCTGAACGAAGCGGCATATCTCTATTAGCTATTGATGAACCGGAAATGAATCTCCATCCTGCATGGCAAAAACAACTTGCGAACGAAATATTGCGTTGTAGAAGTTTTAAGCAATGTTTCATTAGTACACATTCACCTGAATTCTTAGACGAATTTACAGAAGGTTATTTAGGAGGTGATGTGGCATTGTTTGTGTTTGATCCACATAGCAGAAAACCAATTCGTAGATTAAGAAAGGAAGTATTAAGTTCCGAATTACAGCATTGGACTTTAGGTGACTTATATCGTATAGGTGATCCTGTAATAGGTGGGTGGCCTCAGTGATGAACATGAAACGCATTGCTTGTTTTTTCACGGGTGGTTATACAGAATTGAATGCCATGAAAAGATTCATGACTAAGATAAACAATCGGGTACAATACATTCAATTATGTCCTAACGGACCTAGAAAAAACAAAGATAATATAAGAAACCGTCATGTGATAGAAACGATTAATGAGGATCAGAATGGCCTAACAGGCGATGCATTAATCAATTATATATATGAATTTATCAAAAGTGATCGATTTGTAGATGAAGAATATGATGCAATTATTATTGAAGATGATACCGATAAACGTTTCTTAAAAGTTCAAGATGATGGAACTTCGTTAATTGATGTGGATGCTTGGGAACAGCACAAAATTTCCGTCAGACAACATATTTGGGATGTATATCAAGAAATACCAATTATCTTTATTTATGCTTCACCTGAAATAGAAACATGGTTTTTGGCAGATTGGAATAATAGTTTTGGAAAAGTATATAATACTATGAGCAATGGAAGTAAATTATTGTCTACCGAACAGAACAATTATTTCAGTGTCCAGTTTCATAAACATATAAAAGAGAACATCCTGACATCCAGATATGAAGATTGTATAGAGGAATATGGTTATTTCAATGGCTCTTATTATAAATTAAGTGAACAGATCCAAAATGCATTTATTAATGCAGAATTTTTATCAGAACCACTA
>JAFTLK010000050.1 GCA_017455975.1 Clostridia bacterium
ATTACGGAATTGCACATCTGCTGTTCCTTGAAAAGTGTGCAAAATTCCCGATCATCAATGCCAATCTGCACATCCGCACCAACAATGCGCGGCTGTTCAAGCCGCATCATATCGTCGAGATCGACGGCATGAAAATCCTGTTTATCGGCATCCTGACTGAGGAGATTATCAAGCAGACGCGAAATGAGGGTGTCATCGGTTCCATTGTCGATGTATATGAAGCCAGCCGTGAGATCGGCCGTATCTGCAATGCCTATCATGCTGTGGACATTGATCTGACCGTGCTTCTGACGCACATCGGATATGAGGAAGACAAGAAGCTGGCAGAGCTGCTCGATCCGGCATGGGGCGTGGATCTTATCATCGGCGGACATTCGCATACATTCCTCGATGAACCGACGGTCGTAAACAATACACTGATTGTGCAGGCCGGCACAGGTACCGACCGTGTCGGACGGTTCGATATTACCGTCGATACGGACAACAACTGTATGCACGATTGGCGCTGGCAGGCGATACCGATCGATTCCACCCATTGTCCGCGGGATACCTCATTGGAGGAGATCATTACATATTACAAGACACAGACCGATGAGAAGTATCAGAGGATGATTACAAGATTCAAGCGGCAGCTGACGCATCCGACGCGGTACCGTGAAACGGAGCTCGGCAATCTGTTCTCCGACATTTTGTGTGACAGCCTGCGGCTGGATATCATGCTGCTCGGCTCCGGCAGTATCCGGAATCCGCTGCTCGGTCCGATCGTACTGTTATCCGATCTCGCCGAATGCTTCCCGTACAATGATCCGATTTATATGTGCAATGTCACGGGTGCGCAGCTCAAACGGATGATTCTGTACATGCTGCGTGATGAGGCGCTGGAGGGCGATCATACCGAATTTTTCCAGTTCTCCAAGGGCCTCTCGGTCGAATATGACCGCAGTACACACAGCTTCGGAAAATTTGACTTTGGCGGTGCACCGATCAAGGACGATCATGTTTACCGCATCGGCGTACAGGTCTATCATTATAAGAACTTTGAAACGACCTTCTCCGTTCCAATGGAGGAGATCGCGGTCAATGGCAAGCCGCGCATGGTCGCAACCGACAGCCAGGAGATCCTCGAGGAATATCTGTCGGAGCATCAGAATCTGGAACGCAGTGTCAGCGGCAGACTTGTCATTCGCTGACCATGATCGGAATATATCCGAACAAAAATTTTGAGATTACAGGAGAATCATTATGGGACTTATTAAAGCAGCACTTGGCGCAGCAGGCGGCGTACTCGCCGATCAGTGGAAGGAGTTTTTCTACTGTGATGCACTTGACAGCGACACACTGATGGTGAAAGGACAGAAGCGTACCTCCGGCAGATCCTCCAATACCAAGGGTGAGGAAAATCTGATTTCCAACGGCTCCGTCATCGCGGTTGCCGACGGTCAGGCAATGATCATTGTTGAACAGGGCAAGATCGTGGAATTCTGCGCAGAACCCGGTGAATTCACGTGGGATGCATCGACCGAACCGTCGATCTTCGCAGGCAGCCTCGGCGACAGCATCAAGGATACCTTCCGTACCATCGGCAAGCGTTTCACGTTCGGCGGCGATACCGGCAAGGATCAGCGCGTTTACTACTTCAATACCAAGGAAATCTCCGGCAACAAGTACGGAACCGCCAATCCCGTTCCGTTCCGTGTTGTCGTCAATGAAGAGCTCGGCTTCAAGCTGTCCGTTGACATCCGCTGCAACGGCGAATATTCCTACAAGATCGTCGACCCGATGCTGTTCTACACGAACGTCTGCGGCAATGCGGCACAGAGCTTTGACCGCTCCGAAATCGATTCGATTCTGAAGTCCGAGCTGCTCACCGCGCTCCAGCCGGCACTTGCAAAGCTGTCAGCCGCAGGTGTGCAGTACTACGAAATCCCGGCACACACTTTCGACATCCGCGATGCGCTCAACGAAGTGCTTGACCGCGAATGGGGGGAGCGGCGCGGTCTGGAGGTCTTCTCCTTCAACGTCAACTCCCTGACCATTCCGGATGAGCAGAAGAAGAAGATCACCGAATGGGAAGAAAATGCAATGACGATGAACCCGATGGTCGCAGGCTCCCGTCTCGTTGGTGCACAGGCAGACGCGATGCGTACCGCTGCCGCAAACGAAGGCGGCGCAATGCAGGGCTTCATGGGCATGGGCATGGCGATGAACGCAGGCGGCATGAACGCGCAGAATCTCTTTGCGATGGGACAGTCGCAGGCTGCTTCGCACCCTGCCACGGAGTCTGCTCCGCAGACTTCCACGCAGAATGGTGCATGGAAGTGTTCCTGCGGCGCAACCGCGACCGGCAAATTCTGTCCCGAGTGCGGCGCAAAGAAGCCCGAGGAAAAGCCGGCGAATGCCTGGACGTGCAAGTGCGGCGCAACTGCAACCGGAAAATTCTGCCCGGAATGCGGTTCTCCCAAGCCTGCGGATGAGGGCTGGACGTGCTCCTGCGGTGCTGTCAACAAGGGCAAGTTTTGCCCCGAATGCGGCGCGAAGAAGCCGGCAGGTGTCCCGCAGTACAAGTGCGACAAGTGCGGATGGGAGCCTGAAAAGGGCGTCAAGCCGCCGAAGTTCTGTCCCGAATGCGGCGATCCGTTTGACAATGGTGACATCATCTGATCCGACCGTTATCATGTAAACCATAACATAAAAAGAACCCCTCCCTTGCCTTTTGTGGGTGGGAGGGGTGTGTATTTCTATATAGGAGGCTCATTTTGTCACAGATACAGGAATATAAGTGTCCGTGCTGCGGCGGTGCGATCGCATTTGATGCCAATCTGCAGAAAATGAAATGCCCGTACTGCGATACGGAATTTGAAATGGAAACCCTCGCCGCATATGACGAGGAACTGAATAACGAGCCTACGGACGACATGAAATGGTCGGTGGACGCAAAGGAGTGGCAGGATGGTGAGGCAGACGGCTTGTATACATATGTCTGTCAATCCTGCGGCGGTGAGATCATCGGCGAGGAGACCACAGCGGCAATGCAGTGTCCGTACTGCGATAATCCGGTTGTCATGATGGGGCGGCTGTCCGGCAGTCTGAAGCCCGATTTTGTCATTCCGTTCAAGCTCGATAAAAAAGCGGCCAAAGCCGCGCTCAAAAATCACTACGGCGGAAAAAAGCTGCTGCCGAAGGTGTTCGCGGATCAGAATCATATCGATGAGGTCCGGGGGGTATATGTGCCGTTCTGGCTGTTCGATGTCGATGCAGATGCCCATGTGCGCTACAGAGCGTCCAATATCCGTCATTGGAGCGACAGCCGGTATGAATATACGGAGACCGTCTGCTATTCGGTTACGCGTGCCGGTTCGATCGGATTTTCAAAAGTTCCCGTCGACGGCTCAACCAAAATGGCAGACGATCTGATGGAATCCATCGAGCCTTACAACATGGCAGATGCCGTGGATTTTCAGACCGCATATCTGGCCGGATATCTTGCGGACAAATATGATGTGGCTTGTGATGCGAGCATGGAACGCGCCAATGCGCGCATCAGGACAAGCACCGAGCGTGCATTCGCGGAAACGGTAGACGGTTATACGACCGTCACGCCGGAGCTCTCGGGTATCCGGCTGCACCGCGGTCGGGTGCAGTATGCCCTGCTTCCTGTGTGGCTGTTGAATACCACATGGAACGGACAGAAATACACCTTTGCCATGAACGGACAGACCGGGAAGTTCGTCGGTGACCTGCCGCTGGATAAAGGTGCATACAACCGATGGCTGCTTGGCTTTACCGCATTGTTCAGCGCAGCAATTTTTGCGGCTGCATACCTTTTGTGGCTGTTATAAGGGGAGGATGACGATGAAAAAGCATGTGATTTATATGATCGGCATTCTGCTCCTTGTGCTGTGTGTTATACTGCCGCTGCATGCGGCTGAGGCGCCCGCACGGCTGTTGGATGAAGCGGATCTTCTGACCGACAGCGAAGAAGCGGTATTGTTGACACAGCTGGATGAAATCAGTGTCCGTCAGGGGATGGATGTCGTGATCGTGACTGTATCCGAGACCGGTGACCGAACCGTCGTTGCGTATGCCGACGACACCTATGACTACAGCGGTTATGCGGCGGACGGTATTCTGCTGCTCATCAGTGTTGACGCACGCGAATGGGCGATTTCGACCGCCGGTTACGGTATCACTGCATTCACCGATGCCGGACTTGATTATCTGTCCGGTCAGATCGGCGGTGCAATGTCTGCGGGTGAGTGGAATACAGCGTTTCTGACCTTTGCAGATCTGTGCGATGGCTTTATCACACAGGCGAGAAGCGGTGCGCCGTATGACGTGGGCAATCTCCCGGGGGACGGTGTCAAAAAACCGTTCAATCCGCTTCTGACAGGTATTGTTTCCCTTGTGATCGGTTTTGCCATTGCGTTTTTCCGCATGAACCGTTGGAAAAACCAGCTGCTTTCCGTACAGAAAGAATCAGAGGCGGCGTCGTATGTCAAAGAGGGCAGTATGCAGCTGACCGAACAGCGTGACCGCTTCCTGTTCAGACATGTCGACCGCCATGTGAAATCCACAAGCAATGCGGGCGGTTCGTCGACGCATGTGTCCTCGTCCGGAAACACGCACGGCGGCGCAAGCGGCAGCTTTTGAGCATTGCGAAAAAACTGCAGGTATAAAAACAAGATGGAACTGTTGTAAGTCTTTTGTGGGGGGACTTGCAACAGTTCCTTTTTTGCAATTTACGGTGTCTGTTCCATCATATACACGATCGCATCGGCTGTATATGCAATTTGTTCCTCCCATGTGACCGTCGGTATGCCGTCACCTGCCTGTGCACCGTAGGCACCGAAGTATGCATGGCATCCGCCTTCAATTACCGTCTCATAAAAGGTCTTGGGCAGATTGGATCTGCATTGCTCATATGTTTCACGGTTGAGAACCGCATCCTCACTGCCGTAGACCGACAATACCGCCAGATCCGTGTCTGACAGATCTGCCGTCGAATACGCGCCGAGCAGGACAAGTCCGTCATACCGATCGGCGTGTGTGTCAACGTACGATGCAGCCATGGCACCGCCGAGAGAATGACCGCCGATGTACCAGTTCTCGATTCCGGGGTATTGCTCTGGAATGCCGTCTGCCGCCGCCATGTCAAACACGGCCAGATGGAAGGGCATTTTCACAAGCACGCACAAAATCCCCTGTTCCGACAGCGTCTGCATCAGCGGCAGGTAGGCCGTATGCTCCACTTTTCCGCCGGGATAGAAAATAAAGCCTTTGTCCGGTGACGGATCCTCCGGGGAAAATACGATCGTGCCGTCCGGCTCCTCCGTCCACTGGGTTCCCTGCGGCAGAAAGGCCTGTATTGCAGGGATGTCGGCGCGGTAATAATCGCCAAGGTAGACCGCACATGCAATGATTGCGGCCGCAAGGATCAGCAGAATGCATGATGCGATGATAATACGCCGTTTGGATAAGTTGATTGGTCTGTTCATATGCTTACTCCTTGATCGGAATCGGTTGTGAAATGAAACGCCTGCAAAAGTGCGGTTATCCGCATTGATAACGGACCCAGCTGCCGAGATCGGCGATGTTGGCTGCATATCCTGCACCAACTGCGGCATACATAGCCGCCCCGAATGCCGCCTCCTCCTCTGCCGCTGGAACCGAAACCGGCATTCCGAACACATCGGACAGGATGCGGCGAAGAACGGGATTGCGGCGGATGGCATTGCCGGAGGCTGCGAGCTGTGTGATCTGTGTATGCGGCATGGTCTCGTACATGGAATGCAGCTCCTCTGCCATGCCGCGCAGAACACCTGCCGCAAGTGCGCCCGGTGTGAACTGCGCCTCCCGGATACCGAGCACCGCACCGGCTGCCTCCGGATCATCACGCGTACCGCAGAAGGTCGTCTTTACGGTCAGGCGCATAACACTGTCCGAATCAAGTTCTTCGCCGGCAAGGCGGTTGAGTGTTTCGTACAGTTCCCTGTCTTCACCACCGGCGGCAATATAAAAGCTGCGGAAGAACCGTTCCAGCATGGCGTAAGCACGTCCGCCGCAAAGAGCCGCACCGCTGAGCAGATACCTGCTGCCCGGGAACGGACGGGTCTCGACTGCGCCGCAGGAGCAGCCCAGGATGCTGCCCGGAGAAAGCAAAGAGATCTGACTTCCTGTTCCGAAGTTGGCAAGCACTGTCGTCCCAGGATCCTGTACAGCGCCAAGAAAGCTCGCCTGATTGTCGCCGATCGGCACGGTCACAGGAATGCCGCGATACATGCCGATGATCTCCGGAGCGTCGGTCACACGCGGAAGAAGTGCGGGGTCGATACCGAGGCGTTCCAGTGCGGATACATCAAAGATACCACGGGACAGATCAAACAGACCGAGGCTTGCGGCGTTGGTCGTATGCATGATGCCGACCGGTTTTCCGCACAGCCGCGCCGCCGCATAATCCATCACCGTACAGATCCGTGCCGTGTCATCCGGGATCTCATCCGCGCGCAGGAGCGCATAAAAGGTCGCAAGTCCGTAGCCTGCGGCGACCTTGTGTCTTGTCTGTTCTGCAATGACCGCCGCCGCACTCCGCTCGCCGATGGCTGCACGCTGATCCTGCCATGTATACAGCGGCGTCAGCGCATGACCGTTTGCATCGGTACAGAGTATGCCGTGCATCTGGCCTGTAAAGCCGATGGCGCATACAGTCGGGCAACGGCGCAGAACCGCGTCGAGCATATGCCGGACGCGGTCAAATAAACGGTCGGCATCCTGCCGTTTGTCGCCGACGAACAGTGCCGGGAGATCGGCCGCATTCCGAATGCTGAAAATACCGACCGGAACACCGTCATCCAGCCGC
>JAFTLK010000051.1 GCA_017455975.1 Clostridia bacterium
GTCTGGAGCATGGTCTTTCTGTGTTGGAGCATGAAAAATGCCACGGTGGGAAGTCTTACAACAAGTGGCAGGGCTACCAGCCGCGGCTTTCTCACAGAGATCGACTGCGTTATGCAATAGATCATGCATTGGCGCAGGGACCGACATCGATGGAAGAATTTTACCGTCTGCTCATGGCAGAGGGGTATGAAATCAAGAATCGGAACGGTGAGAATCCATCCTTCCGAGGAAAAGATCAGGAGCGGTTTATCCGTTTGGATACCCTCGGAGACAACTATTCCATGCAGCACTTACAGGCTGTATTCTCCGGCAGAGAAAAACATATTCCGGCAGAATATAAAGAGCAGACGACGGTATATATTACCCATACCGAACTTCGTCCCGGCAATATGCTCATTGATATCCAGAAAAAGCTGCAAGAGGGAAAAGGTGACGGCTATGTCCGCTGGGCGCAGAACTTCAATGTCAAGCAGATGGCGCAAACGCTTCTGTTTCTGCGGGAGCAGGGGATTACTGATTATAAGCAGCTGCAAGAGCGGATCGCTGAAGTGAATCGGAAATGTGCGGAACTGCGTGGGGAACCGGGGACTCCAACATCAGAGGAATATAAGGAAGCGCGGCGAATGTATCGGGAATTTGTTATGGCACGGGATATTGTGGATGGCTTTATGGGGGAGAAAATCAAGTAAAGCAAATTGCATTTTTGCAAGTATGATTGCTGATTCGGATATGCCCGATTGCAAAAATGCAAGATTTATGATATACTTATAGACATCAGGATAATAAAATATAGTTGGAACAAACATACAGAGCCGAATGGAAAGTCGATGCCGATTTTTTCTGTTCGGCTTTATTCATTCCGGGTATACTAACATCAAAAGAAAGGGATGCATATGAAATATAAAGAATGGCTGTTGGATTGGCTTACCAGTTATGAAAAGCCATCCAGAAAATCGAGAACGTACACCAAGTATCGGGACATCGTTGAGAAACGGTTGATTCCGCAGCTTGGTGAATATGATCTGACGGAAATCACGCCGCTGACAGTACAGCGGTATATTGCGGAGCTGTCCGAAAAAGGAAATCAGAAAACGGGAGGCGGTCTGGCACCCAATTCGATCAATTCCATCATCACAGTGATTCAGAAGTCTATGAACATGGCTCACCTTGTGGGGCATACCGAGTCTTATGAGATGCACAAGATTAAGCGTCCGAAGTCGGATGAAGTACCGATTGAATGCTTTACCTTGGATGAACAGCGGCGGATCGAGCAGGCGGTCATGCAGGACAAACGCAAGAAAATGCTGGGTATCATCCTGTGTCTGTATACCGGTCTGCGTATCGGAGAATTGCTTGCACTGGAGTGGAGCGATATTGATTTTCAGAAAGGCTTGCTGACCGTCAATAAAAGCTGTTATGATGGGAAAGATGAAACAGGGAAATATTGCCGCATCACAGAAACACCGAAGACCACGAAATCCCGCAGGGAGATTCCGCTTCCGAAGCAGATTGTCCCTGTACTAAAGGAAATGAAAAAAGCCAGCACGTCAGTGCTGGTCATTACAGACGGAAAAAAGATTCCATCGGTTCGCGCCTATCAGGGCAGCTTCGCCTTGCTGCTGAAAAAATTAGGAATTCCGCACCGTGGTTTTCATGCCCTGCGTCACACGTTCGCAACACGCGCCATCGAATGTGGTGTTGACGTCAAAACCCTGTCGGAAATATTGGGGCATAAAAACGCGACGGTGACACTCAATCGGTATGTCCACTCCATGATGGAGCATAAGGCGGCGATGATGAATAAAATAGGGAAAATTTTTTGACTTTATATGCTCATGTATTAGCATAATCAGTACCATTTCCCATGCATCTATTATATCAAAAAGCGCGATAAAAGTCAATACATCCACAGATCATTGCCGAAATGTGCAATGATTTTTTCATTTTCCGGTTTATATCAGGATAAAATACAGCGGATATCATCATGGATTATGCTAATACATGATAATTCCGAGGCAGGAAATATCATCTATTTGTTCTTTCCCTTATAGATATGCCAATATCTGATGATTGGTGTAAGCGGTATAGGGCATCGGTGCTGACATCGATGCCTTTGTTTTTGGGGGAATTATGCTGGATACATTTACTGTTGCGTTCTTCGGTCACAGGGAGATCGAGTATTTCCAAGAAACCGAGCAAGCGCTTGAAAAGCTGATAGAATCTCTGATGCGGGAGCATGAGTATGTCGAATTACTTATCGGCAGAAACGGCGAATTTGATCAGCTGACAGCATCGACGGTACGTTCGGTACGAAATCGGCTTGGCTTCCGCAACAGCTCCTTAACGCTTGTTCTGCCATATATGACGGCAGAATTCCGGGACAATGAGGAATCCTTTCTTGCCTATTACGATGAGGTTGAAGTATCTGCTGCCGCTGGGGGTGTACATTTCAAATCTGCTATGCAGACAAGGAACCGTGAGATGGTGGACAGGTCTGACATGGTTGTCTTTTGTGTCGATCATCCCTCTGGCGGAGCATATCAGACATTGAAATACGCGAAGAAGCATCAGAAACCGTATATCAATATTTCATCGAAAGGAACTGCTTTAGGATTATGATGACAAACCCATTCAAAGGAATTGGTATATGGATGAAAATGTATTGGGCAGAAATTCTGACCGGATTATTCGTCGCGTTTGTATGTGCCATATCGTTTGGCGCGGGTTTTATTCTATGTTTTGCGCACCTTCAGGATGATGTCCGATTCTATGAAGCAATGCTTTATACGCCGGAGCCAAGGATATGCGCTCTGTGCAGCAACAAAACAAACGCAAACATTCATGCACCATGCATCGTCAATCTTGCCACAGGTGAAGTTGCGGAACTGGCGATATATGATCCGCATCCGACTGAGACATACGCAGTAGAGAAGAAGGGGTATACTTCCTTCTTTGCGGCAGCAGGTGCGGTTATCCAGCAGAACTGCGATAGCGAATACTGTGTGGCTTCATTGCCCAAAACGGAAGAACCGATGGCCCCTGCACACTTCTGTTACGAATGCAGACGGATTCTGACAGAACCGGATAGAAACGGGTATGTGATTGCGGATATGTATAATCCTGAAGCTGTTGAGGTCTACACCGTTTGGGACGGTGCGAAGTATGAGATTCGGGATTATCTGGTGACTGTGAATCGCACGGACAGCGGAGCACTTGAGATTGAGGTGCATGGGTTGCTTGATGAGCACACGTCACAAAACCAATGATAATGGCTAAATAAAATGATTTTGACAATATTGAATGTGAGAGGACAATTCTGATATGACCGAGAATGAAAAGAAAAAAGCCGCAAAAGCCTTTTCGGACTATTGGGCGGATAAAGGCTATGAAAAAGGAGAAAGCCAGCCGTTCTGGATGTCACTTCTGCATGATGTATTTGAGGTAGAGCATCCCGAACAGTATATGGTTTTTGAGGAACAGGTAAAGATTGACCGCGCGAATGGCTTTATTGATGTAATGATTCCGAAAACCAAAGTCATGATCGAACAGAAGGGCGTAAATAAGGATTTACGCAAAGGTATTGTCCAATCAGATGGAAGTGTGCTGAATCCGTTTCAGCAGGCAAAAAGATATATTGTCGATCTGCCTGTCTCTGAACATCCGCGCTGGGTTATCACCTGTAATTTCAGAGAATTTCTGATTTATGATATGGAAAAGCCGACGGGCGAACCGGAAAGTATTCTCTTAAAGGATCTGCCGACAGAATACTACCGTCTGGAATTTCTTGTGGAAGAAAAAAGTGAACTGCTCCATTATGAGGAACAGATTTCGATCAAGGCAGGTGAGCTTGTCGGACGGCTGTATGATGCCATTCTGAAACAGTATATCCATCCCGATAATGAAGACTCCCTGCGCAGTCTGAATATGCTGTGTGTCCGTCTCGTTTTCTGTTTGTATGCAGAGGATGCCGGCATTTTCGGCGGACATATGAAATTCCATAATTACATCAAGAGCTTTGCGATCAAGGATGTACGCCGTGCGCTTATTGATCTGTTCCATGTGCTTGATACCCCAGAGGAACAGCGTGACCCGTATATGGACGAATCCCTTGCCGCATTTCCGTATGTCAACGGCGGCTTGTTTGCGGATGAAAATATTGAAATTCCCAATCTGACCGAGGATATTGTCGATCTGCTTCTGCGCAATGCCAGCGAGGATTTTGACTGGTCAAAAATCAGTCCGACGATTTTCGGTGCGGTATTTGAATCCACATTGAATCCCGAAACACGTCGCTCGGGCGGTATGCATTATACCTCCATCGAAAATATTCACAAGGTCATTGACCCTCTGTTTTTGGACGAGCTGCGCACGGAGCTTGACGAAATCAAGGCTCTCAAAACGGACAGAACACGCATTGCCCGTGCAACGGCATTTCAGGACAAGCTGGCATCTCTGACATTTCTTGACCCTGCCTGCGGTTCGGGTAACTTCCTCACGGAAACCTACATATCCCTGCGCCGCATGGAAAATGAAGTGCTTCTGCTCAAACAGAAGGACGGCATGATCGCGCTTGATATGGGTGACGTTATCCGCGTTTCCATCGGGCAGTTCTACGGCATTGAGATCAACGACTATGCCGTTTCCGTTGCCAAAACCGCGCTGTGGATTGCGGAATCACAGATGATGCATGAAACCGAAGAAATTGTTCAGATGCATCTTGATTTCCTGCCGCTGAAATCGTATGCGAATATCGTGGAAGGCAACGCGCTCCGCGTGGATTGGGAGAGTATTGTTCCGAGGGAAAATCTGAATTATATCATGGGGAATCCGCCGTTTGTTGGATTGTCATTGAGAAATTCAGAACAGCAGAAAGATATGAGCAATATATTCCAAGATAATGATAGGGCTGGAAGGTTGGATTATGTAGCAGCGTGGTATAAAAAAGCAGCAGTGTATATGAAAGACACGACTGCACAGGCAGCGTTTGTTTCAACTAATTCTATTTGTCAAGGAGAGCAAGTCCCGATTTTATGGGATGATTTGTTGAACGACAGTGGAATGGTAATCAATTTTGCTCACAGAACTTTTGTATGGAATAGTGATGCTAAAGATAAAGCCGCAGTACATTGTGTGATTGTTGGATTTAGTTACGTTAACAAACCGAGCAAATTATTGTTTGAATCTAACCAGCCCAAATATGTTGATAAAATCAATGGTTATCTTGTTAATGCTGAGAACATTAGTATTGCGTTAAGAGGAAAAGTGAGGGCGGGATATCCGAAATTAGTGCAAGGAAATAAGCCTTGGGATGGTGGACATCTAATTATGACCTCCGAAGAAAGGGAATCGTTGGTTAGTAAATATCCGCATACTGTAAAATACATAAAAAGATATGTTGGCTCATTTGAATTTATAAATAATAAGTATCGTTATTGTTTGTGGTTACAAGGAGTCTCTCCAAATGAATACCGAAATGTGCCGGATATTATGAAGCGTCTTGAAGCGGTTGCTGAAACAAGAAGAAATACAAAAACTGTGGCAGTAAAAGCACAAGCAGCTACGCCGATGTTGTTTTCACAGATACGACAACCTAACAGCGAGTATATCTTAATTCCCGAAACATCTTCCTCAAGCCGGAGATATATTCCAATTGGTTTTATGTCAAAAGATGTAATAGCCAGCAATTCAACTTTAGTTGCAACGGGTGCAACTCTATTCCACTTTGGAGTATTGATTTCTAATGTTCATATGTCTTGGATACGTACTGTGTGTGGACGGTTGAAATCAGATTATAGTTATTCACCATCGATATACAACAACTTCCCATGGCCCACTCCCACCGACGAACAGCGGGCGAAGATCGAACAGACCGCGCAAGCAATTCTTGATGCGCGTGCGCTCTATCCCGGTTGCTCTCTTGCCGATCTGTACGATGAAGTTACCATGCCGCCCGAACTTCGGAAAGCACATCAGGCAAATGACCGCGCAGTTATGCAGGCGTATGGGTTTGATGTGAAGACGATGACCGAGAGTAGCTGTGTGGCGGAATTGATGCGGATGTATCAGGAATTGACAATCGGTACTTAAAAGATTGCATATGCTTTGTGTTGAAACATGTGGCTCTTGAGAGCGTTATCTCTGGGGGATTGGGGCTCTCCTCAACAAGCAAAACCTGCTCGATACGCAGCTAATCAGGCTGAAATCGAGCAGGTTCCGTTTTGTGCCGTCACAAGACCCCGCTTGCTGTTAGGTAGGACGAGAAAACGGAACGTCCCGAAAACTCTTGGCTTAACAGCGATAAGGAAGTAATTCAAACTTATCACGGTTAGCTGACGGATTCGGGCGTGCAACACATAAGCAAAGAGCGAAGGTATTATGAAGGATACTTTCGCTCTTTGCTTCTCAATTATTATTGTTTCGCCCTGTCACGCAGGCGGTTGGTTTCTGGCAGCATCCACAAAAATCAGAGTCAGACCGATATATCCGGCGAGAACCAGCACGATCAGAGACAACAATACGAGACAAATGATGCGCAGTTTCGGTTTTTCTCGCAAATACCGATAAACCAGCACAATACCTGCCACTGCCACCACCAGCAGCAATACAGCCATTTCCAGCGTCATTCGTTTGCCTCCTTTTTATAGATGGTATCCTCCACACGCAGCGTGTCGACAATATCGGTGAACCAGCGCAGCTCACCCAGGAATTTCCGGCGCAGCGTTTCCGCATCCGTATTGGTCTTCCCAAGCTCAAAGAAGTCGCGCCCGGTCTGGACCGCAACATGCAGCTTTCCGCTGCGCAGAAAGGACAGATAAACCGTGCCGCCGCTCTTGTCCGCCATGGCGGTAATATATTCCATCATGTGCGGAGTCAGGAGGTAGTACGCTTCCTGCGGATCA
>JAFTLK010000052.1 GCA_017455975.1 Clostridia bacterium
GAGGTTAGCTCTGGCATATATAAATTTCAGCCTTTCTTGTGTGAATTGCTTGGGTAGGTTGACCGCATTTTTTTATACTGGACTTCTTCAAAATAGCCAAGTAAATCGTAAACATTTCTGATATTATGTTTAATCAGCTGTGCAGAGATACTGTGGTCATGAGCGATGAAATACTCCCATACTTTTTCATCATTGACTGCATATACACCCATAACTTTTTGCGGGTGCAGTAAACAATGGTCAAGTATTGCCTGCCGTATTTCTGCTCTTGTCCATAATGAGCGAAGCAAGGTTTTAATTGTGTAAATCCAATTTGTAAGAGTCATAATTTTATAATATGTTGTTTGATCCACCGAACACCACGCTTTATAAATCGTATCAGCGGGTTTGGCTTTTTATTATCGCATTTTATTTGTTTTTTCAAAATGATCGGATCACTGCAGTAAACTGCACCTGCCTGAAGTTTTCGCAGTGCCTGCTTCCATGCACTACAGTATTCATCGGCAGATTTTTCTCGTGGGATTCCAGGGTTTAAATCGGCATGAGAATATTCAACTGAATGCAGATCTCCGAAATACAAATTTTCAAGCCGTCTGTCAATCGCCTGTGCCATTTGAATAGCAGATATATCAATCCGACGGAATTCAAGACAATTTTCAGCTGTTTTCCAAGCAGCAATTCCCTTTTGTGTGCGGATAATCACAGAGTTGCTTCCAAGTTCAGATTCATTCTGACCGGTATAATTGTCACCTACGGAGATATCAGCACAGACATTCAGCTTGTCCACACAATACAGACATCGTTCCGGCATAAAATAGGATTTCGCTTTCGCTCGGTCTGACAACGGACGATAAAATGGTTCTTCGTTTTTCGGGAAGAACTTCATATCCCCCGGCCAGCCTCCGCTTTCTTTGTTCTTGAAATGCAGTGCTTCAATAGGTATATCGGGGGAATAAATATCGTTGAAATACTGAATCACATTGTAATTGAAAACCTTGTCGCAGAATAGACCGATGAACAGGTGTTGATCTTTTTCTATACGCAATTTATCCATAGTAGCCTGAACACCGCGAAGACCGCATGGTGTTCCGATGACGATTGTTCTGGCATCACGGTGTTCCTTCAGATACTGAATCGTGTTCTCATGTGAAACAGGCAGATACCTGGATTTTGGCGTGGATGATTGGTTCCAATCCTGCAGATATTCAACCGCAGAATAAGGCTTTACTTGGAGTTGATCGCGGTAATCGTAAGTATCCAGGGTAAAGACCACATCGTATTTGCCGGATTCCAGCAACTTCTTTGTGATAGTGGATACTACCCCTCCGGATGCGCTGACATGGCGGAGACCCGCATCAAGACTCCACGCGTTATGGCATTTAATGACTGATCCTGTAATCGTTTCAGACGCAGTTTGATACGGTTCATACTTGTGTTTCAGCCCGGGGCAGACCTCTGCACAGAGGCCGCAGCTTATGCAGGTAATGTTGTCTATTGTAGGGAGATATACCCCATTTGAGCGGTGGTAAGTAATACTGCCTTTTGGACAGATGGATTTACATACACCGCATGATGAACAGAGGTTATGATCAGTGGCTAATTTTACAGTTTTCATAACTTATCTTTTCAGCATTCGCATAAATAATTTTTTTGCTTCCTGAAATTCCGGCTGTTTATGAAAAAACAGCAAAAATATCATATTTGGAACAACGACGCAAATACAAGCACGCACAAGAAGCGCGAGAATCCCATCGTTAACAATCATACATGCTGCATAGGTCACGCCAGCAGCAAGAAGAAAAACGATGGCATACCTTGCGACCAACATAACGTATTCCTTAGGACTCCGTTTAAAAACATACTTGAAGACCGTATAAGTCTCCCAGGGAATGGACACCAGTAGGCTCAGAATGGTAGACAGGACAATGCCCCAGATGCCGATGAATTGTACAAGGATCAGGTTGAAGATCAAGTTGGTCGCCGCCATCACAAGCGGACGAAAGCGATCTTCCCACCAAAGTCCAGCAGCATCTTTATAGGTGATTACAATCTTTCTTCCCTGATATCCGATGAAGTAGATCACAATCAGCAGTACAACAGAAAATGGCAACAGCAATTCTTCGCCAGCCCATAATTTCATGAAAGGCTGATACAGACATAATAGACAGATAGCGCACCAGAATACAAGCCAGAAATTAACAAAAGTCAGTTTTTTGAAATCTTTGTAATTCTTTTCGATGGTTTCTGTTACAAGACTGTTGCCAATCCCAGGAAGAATCGAAGAATATACAATACCAAGAAAACCGCCGACTGCATTCATGATATAATGGTAATTTCCATAGATCGCAACCATGGATAAACCGATAAACGCGGAAATCACAATATTGTCGGATGAGTGAAGGATCGTTGTACTAATCTTTGCTCCGACAAGCGCCTTCATCTTTTTATAAATTGACTTCTCCAGTTCAGCAGATACTTTACCTTGCGGTTTTAACTTCGGAAACAGTTTTTTCGTAAAGTACAACCGTACAAAATTTGTAACGATTGTTGAAACCGGCATAAAAATAACATATGCATAATACGAACGGAAAATCAGAAGCACGAGCATCTGGGCACACCAGTTAACAAGCGGAATTATTGTATTAATCAGGTTATCCACATCCATACGCTGATGTGCATACAGCAGAGATCCACGGTAAGCGAACATAAAATAACTGCACACCGTGTTCAGCAGATACAGAGAATACAGCACATAGAGATTGATATCTGCCGGACATTCTCCTTTGATAAAGTGCGGAAGAAAAGGCATGCAGATCAATCCAGCAGCCAGAATAATTGTACCAATAATTCGATATAGCTTCCGATATAAAGCAAGCAAAGCACAGGTGGTATCGGAGTCATTTTCTGCAATTGGCTTGTACATACTGTATACAAGAGCATTGCTGACACCTAGCTCGGCTAAAGATAGGAAACTGAGCAGAGATGAAAAAAGTCCACCAAGTCCCAGATATTCCGTACCAAGGATGTACAGGATTACCGTTCTTGAAATGAAAGGTAATCCTAAATTAACAAGTTGCTTCAAAAAGCCGGATATAATCCCGTCTTTTGCGTTATTTGTTCGTCCCATTTTTATCCAGTTTCTTTATCTTGTCAAAAACATTTTCACGCTGGACATCCGGCAGTCGTTCCCGTATTGTTTCAGCTTCAACTGTAAACCGTTCAGCCATCATTCCTACGGCTTCCTGTACTGCATCCAGGGGCACACTTTCTCGCAGATCCAGCATATACGCATTCTGTCCGAATAGCTTCATCAGATCCACATACTTTATCGCCCACCCCATAGCCACGCACGGAACGCCGTTTTTCAGCGCATGAACGAGGGCATGGAATCGGGAACCTACAACAAATCGGAACTTTTTCACCAGCTCATTGAATTCCATACAACCGTAATCGTGATCCAGCAAGACTACTTTTGCTTCATCAGAAAAATCGGATTTCAGCTTCTGGCAAAGTTCCGCATCCTGTGTAGAGTGATAGGTAATGTACACCGTCAGTCCGCAGGCGATTCCTTTCCGAACAGCACAGTGGTACAGTTCCTCCGTTTTTTCACGGTTAGTTTCACAAGCACGAACATTGGGAATCAGACACATACAATCCTCAGTGATCTCCGGCAGAACGATGTCCGGTTTCTGCTTCATCGCTACGGAATAGTCATGAATCCGGCTGGATAAAACCATATCTTCTGTGAGGATCGTGTTATGTTCCAGTTTATAATGTGCGAGTAGGGCGGAATATCCTTCCGCTTCTCTGGCACATATTAATTTTACTTGCGGGAAAATTTTCCGAATGCGGTGGTCGATTTGCTGTCCAGCCTCGTCCTGGAAATCAAACGGGCCAAAAGACTGAGGCAGGAGATAAACGGGAATATCGTATGCCAAAGCAAATTCAATATTGTCAAGATAGTCGTTGCAGACTTTTTCTGACCAATTTGAACCAATAGCATAACCGCTGATGTCGATCAAAAGTTCGGTATCACGGTAGATCTGGTCGATTTCCGTGAAATTTTTGCGGAAATGCAGGAAATATACAGCTCTTTTCAGCGGATTTTTTGCCGCACTTGCAAATTTTTTCGGAGGGATCTGGAGCAATTCAAGATCATACGGAGCATGACGCACCTTTTCATTCTGGCTCGCGTTCCATGTAAGAAGGTATATTTGATGCTCTGGGTAACGCTTTTTCAGTTCACAGATGGAGATCAGCGTCATAGCCTGCGCACCCTTGTTGATGAGGCCGCCCCCAGCGATGATAATATTAGACATTTGCAGCCTCCGTTTTGAATTTCTGGAACGTACGTCCAAGGAATGTGTAAAGCTGGTCAATGATAGCAGCTACACCAAAACTCAAGGCTGTGACCAGCAAAAAGCGGACAGTCATGCTGGCGGACCAGTTGACCAGCGGCTGGACCACAGGTGCGGTGTAAGCGGAGAAAAAGATCGAATGGAAAAGCCAGGTGTGGAAAGACAAGCGCCCAAAGGTGCGCAGCATTTCGGAGAACCACGGCCATCGGATCTGCCGCAGCAGCAGAACTGCTGCAAATACAAACAACGGCGCATAGAACATATCAAAGATGAAGCCCTTGACCGTGCTGATTTTAGATCGCAGAAGGAGCACAGCGGCCAGAATCAGAATAGAGGTCGAGATGGTATTATGGATGCGGGCTTCTGCTTTCCCAAAAAGATCATGCTTAGCGGTGATGTACCCGATGCCGACCGCCGGATAAAAGGTCACGCAATCCATCAACGCGGACAAAAGCTTGTTGCCTTCCCGGGGCGAAAAATACAATACTACCACGCATGCATAGCCTCCGATGACAACGACCAGCAAGTCCCGCAGAAACGTTCCGCACAGGAGATTTCTGTACAACGGAAAAGTCAACAGCACGATCAGATAGAAGAATACATACCAGGCAAAGAGGATGATATTGTCATTAATTGCAAACAGGTTGTAAAAGATTTTGATCGGGGAAAAGGTGTAGTTGGTCATCGCAATGGGCAGGAAGATGAAAAACAACTGAAACCAGTACTGAGAAAGGAATGTACCTGTTTTCCAAAGTGTGTTGCGGTATGGGCGCTTGCCTACCACAAAAAAACCGAATCCAGACAAAAAAGCAAAAACAGCTACACACAGCTTGAAACATCCGGCAACATGAACGATGGCCCCGGAAAGAGCCGGTGTATCCAGCCAGTATGAAGCAAAGCCAAAGCAATGGTGGAAAATCATCATCAAAATGGCAATGCCTTTGACAGCTTGTGTGGTCTGCTTATCCAAAATGATCCGCTGCGGCTTCATCATACAATTATCCAATTCCATCGATTCTTTATGCTTCATACCGCAGAATTCCGGTGCTTCACCTTGAATAGAAGATCAATGATCCGCATCAGCAGCTTCGGCGCATCCACATACTCTGCGATCTGTTTCCAGTCGTAGTGCCCCCGAAACTCACAGTAGGCGCTGTAATAGAACTTGAACATCTCCCATTTATTGTACCCACAGAAGACAGCCTTTTCCTTGATTGCCAGACCGTGTCCGCGCGGATTTTTCATAAATTTGGATGTATCCATGGTCAGACCGTCCGGCAGATACTCATAGATCCAGATAATATCATTAAATACTCGGACAAGATATCCGTCATGTGCCATCCGGTTCCATGGAATCCCAGGCGTAATAAAGCGTTCCCCTTCAAATTCAGGATATTTGTACTTCTTCTGAATGTCTGTATAGAAAATATAGGCATGTTCTCCGTCAATTGGGTGATCAGAGTATTCTTTGTAACGCTCAAGCAAAGACGCATCGCGGTATGCACCATCAACGGGAGTATTAGGACTATAGTCTACCGATGTGCCCAGATTTCCCACGACACCGCAAAAACGTTTGTCACCAGCGATTGTCTCCTCCCACGATGCAACTTTTTCCAGAGCATCGTCAGTCAGATAATCGTCGGAATCTACATTGAAGAACAGTTCACCGCGGGCATAATCGACACCATAGTTGATAGCACGACCTTTACCGCCGTTTTCTTTTTTGAAATATTGGATAGAAAAATTTGCTTCGTTTTTCAGACGTTCAAATAAAGCCTCCGTGTCATCAGAAGATCCATCATCAACAACAAGCCACTCAAAATTGCGGTATGTCTGGCGACGGAGGGAATTATACAACTGCTCGATAATGTAAGCTCGGTTGTATGTAGGGGTGAAAACAGTTATTTTGAATTGATAGCTCATTACACATCCTCCCGGCGTGTTACATAAGCATATGTGTCTTTACATTTTTCACGCAGCTCTGCCCATTCTTCTGGGGTGGCATCTGCCCATTCACGCCATGGCTTTTTGGAGATATAATGTGTTTTCTGTTTTAGTGCATTCTCATGTTTTTCCTTAAAAGTATCTGTCGAACCGATTACCCTGGCAGGGTTTCCGGCAGCCACACTATGCGGCGGAATATCCTTTGTAACTACACTTCCAGCGCCGATTATGCACCATTCCCCGATCCGCACATTGGGAAGAATAACGGTTTCAGCTCCAATGAAGGAGTGATCCCCGATTTCAACTATACCAACTCGGGTTGAGCGGGTCAGATAGCCTACTGATGCATCATGGGCAAGGATTCGACAGCCTGAAGCAATGGTAACCTCGTTACCGATGGTGATCAATCCTGGATATTGAAAATCCATGCCACTCCAACTGAAGTTGTCTACTTTTTCTCCCACACGCAGTCCATGCTGAATAAGCCATTCTCTTTTCGTATCATCAGCAGACTGCCCTTTCAGCCGCCGTTTGATTGCTCTGAATATACGTTTGATCATATAAGCTCCTTTTTTTGCAGCCGTTTGTACTCAACCCGAGAATAGATCACAGGAATATTTTTAAATAAAATATATCTGATTTTAGACGTTAATGATGAATTTTGCACCAATTTTTTACAGTAAACCTCACAAAAACGAGTATAAATCATCTGACAGTTCTGCTTGCGGGTTTCTTGATCTTCCACCTGATGCAATATAGTCCGATACAGACGCATCAGATTATTCAAATAAACTCGCTTTGTCCGGTCTGCCAGCTCGTGCATACCACAGGATTCAAAGTATGCGATCCGCTGTTCTTTCGCGTACATTTCATCAAGCCGCTTCAGATTGAATTTAGCCGTCGTGATGCTTCCGGGAGTCTGACGATAGTAATAATGCGCTTCGTCCACCCAAGCAACCCGATCCGCGGCACCGATTACTTCATGTATTACGGCTTCATCTTCATGGAATTTACCAACGGGATACCGTATTGTTTTGAAAATTTTTCTTCGATACAGTTTGTTAGGCGCAATCACCATGTTTTCATTTCTATAATTAAACAGGCAATCAAATGCTTCCGCTTGAGTAAACACCAGAGTATCCTGCTTTTCGGGTTTCGCCGGGATATCATCTCCACTAAAACGAATAAACTGACAAACTGCGATGTCCGCACTGGTTTCTGTAATCGCACAATACAGACGATCCAAAAAATACGGCGACCACAGATCGTCGGAATCAAGAAACGCCAGATATTCTCCTGTTGCGGCATCAATTCCGGCATTACGCGCTGTAGAAAGCCCGCCGTTTTCTTTGTGAATTGCACGAACACGGTCATCCTGTTCTGCATATGAATCACACATAATGGGACAGTTG
The DNA here is from genome assembly GCA_017455975.1 of Clostridia bacterium. GTDB lineage: Bacteria > Bacillota > Clostridia > Oscillospirales > CAG-272 > RGIG3925. Next base: position 7,715 of record JAFTLK010000052.1, read on the forward strand.
TCTGGAGAGCCGTCATCGACCAAAATGATTTCCGTATTGTTGTACGTCTGCGTCAAGACTGATTCCACACAGGCAGCGAGGTAGGGTTCAGCATTATAAACTGGGATAATAACGGAAATCAAAGGCTGCATTTATTTTTTCTCCTCTTTAATAGAGATATAGCGAGCCAGAGTCCGTTGGACAGCAAGCTCCACAGATTCTTCTTCGTAATATCGCAGAGCAGCTTCACTCATTTCGGAACTGTGCTTTTCGATTTTCTGCAGAACTTTTGTTATTTCGTCTATACTCAGATCCTGAACACAGACACCCATTCCATTGTACTCAACAGTAAATTTCAATCCGGGATTGTCATTGCAAAGCATAGGAATTCCGAATCCGGCAAACTCATACACCTTATTAGGCGCACAAAAAACAGCATTAATGGATCCATTGTTTGCAACATAGCTGATATAAGCAACGTACGCATGGCTGGCAACCTCCAGATGATATGGCGGCTTTACAACACCAAGATACTCAAAACGATCTCCCATTTTTTGCTGAAGCTTATCGAGATATGGTGTTCTTGCTCCAAGCACGGCCAGAATATAAGAATCACTGTTGTATGTTGCTTCAATTAGCGGCTCTAACGGACGTTCACTGCTTAAAATTCCCATGTACATGATGATCTTTTTACCGGATTGTTTCAAATCATTGATCTTTGTTGCAATTTCCGGGTCAGAAATCGGCATATTTTTTACTCTGGGATGGTCTAATGGTTTATTGGGAATAATCGCAGGCATTTCACTAAGATTGTAATATGCTTTAGCGATGTGTGCCCGGAAGTACTCAGGAACAACGGTCAGGACAGCTTTTCGTGCGGCAAAATCATAAATTCGCGGCAAATGATCATTTTTAATGCATAACTCATACATGGTGTACAAGTATGCCTTCAGGCGTTTTGTAAACCGTTTTCCTCCGAGAAGCATGGTATTTTCATGTAAAATCCATACAATATCAGCGTTCTGTAGTTCAGCAGAATATTTCCCAGGGATCTGATTTATACAGATTCGTTTCAGCATACGATCCATATGAAAAGCTAAACTTGCTTTCAGGTGCTGCTTATAATATTTTGTCAGCCACTTTGCTTTCTTCTCGAAAACATATTTATGTATACAAGTGCTGAGATGGAGAAGCTCAAACGCCGGATCATGGAAGGGAGATATGAATGTCACTTCATGCCCCTGTCTTTCCAACACTTTCAACAGTGTGCTCACCGGCGGAAATTCATCCAGACATTCCGAGGTAATTAATATTATTTTCATGTGCCGATCCTATCTGAAAATTAACTTATAATGAATTTTTTCAAAAACCTGCGAACCGGTTTCAGCAGTCTTACCCGAAGTTTCATGACAGGCGATTTCCATGTCATAGCATACCAGTGGATAGATACTGTTTTGTCTGTTTTTCGTAGTTCTCCAGTTGTACTGTCTAATGGATTGAAATAATATTCTGGGTAAACATGAACATTCGCTACAACTTGTTCCTGACCGTCTTTATTCAGACCATGTGCAGCCAGCACATCAGTATTGACATGTGGACAGCCGAGCAGAAAAATGGAACCATCTTCTTTGTAAAATGCAACGCTATTATAACAAGCCATCATTTCCACAAGGATTGGATGTCCTGCTTCCGCCGCTAACATCTGACCGGAATTGACAAAATTATTATTTTCAAAGCCAATCACCGCCCGGTCAGAAAGAAATGCTGACAGAGGCTTGACAAGCTCCACATCAGTGTCCATATAAAATCCGCCGTGTTCATACAATACCTTCAGACGAATATAATCCGATACAAAAGCATACTTTTTAGCGTTATATGCATCATTTATGTATTGAGGGCAGGCTGAAAGAGCCACATTGTTTTCATTCCATTCAATGATCTGAAATTCAGGGCAATACTTTTTCCAGCTTTCAATACATTTTCGTGCCTTGTTCGGCAAAGGATTACCTCCGAACCAACAATAGTGTATTGTTTTCGGTATCATACTGCCTCCTTAAAACAGTGATATGATGAAGTCCCACAATGAAACTGCCCTATAATGATAATCGAACGGTGCTGCGATTATATTGGCATACATAAAATAAACAAGAAAACAAATCGATGCAATAACCAAAATAAATCTTGCTGATTTCGCCGTAAAAATCTTCTTAATCATCCACGGCAGTGAACAAATCAGTCCAAACTCGAAATAAATTGCCATGCGCGCAAACATATTCGCTCCGCTCATCAAACCAAGCATCATAATGGAACAGCTTATGATCGCCATATTGATGAATAAACAATACTGTTTATTTGAAGGGTTATCAAACAGATATTTTCGAAACAGCAAGCTCATTACCGGAACAACAGCATAAACTAAAACTCTGAAAATATTGACTTGTGCATTGTCAAATACCTCATATTCGGCAATGGATTTGCCACTTTCGTTGGCATAATCAAGGAATGAGCCAATAACATTTTCAAAGTTCCACATGACAAAAAATACTGCCATCAAAAGAGCTATCGTTCGCCAGTTCCACGGTTTTTGGGTAAACAACGGAAGTATCAGGAAAGCGATTGCATAGGTATGGAATAGAAAAGCAATAAATACAATCAATATATACTGCCCATACTTTTTCTGGAGCAGCTTAGGAAGCGCCAGCAGCAGAATTGCCATAGCAATTGTTTGTTTCATTGCAGCAATCGAAAATACATATGTTCCAAGGCAAAACAATAACCCGATTCCTACATGGAACGGTTTGACATACCGACGTATTGTCTCGGCATATGAAATCATGACAAATGAAGCTGCAATCAAAAAATAGACAGAATAATTATCAGTGAATGTACGGACAAGAGAGGTATATACTTCAAAAGCAGGATTCTGCAAAATATGCAGTTCACCCGAAGAAAATAACTCAGTAATTGTTGGAGCTTCTTGAAAGCCATTGATATACGCACCAGTATCGTTATAAATACGTCTCAGGCCAACTGGCAGAATCAATGTCAGCAACAATAACGCATAAAAGAAACGATTTTGTGTTGTTTGTCTCCGAGAAACGACATACTCACCGATTGTTGTTCGCTCCGTGAGATACGCAAAGAGCAATGACAATATGAAAATAACAAATAATGTGTTCAACCTTACTACTCCTTGCTATCCGCGTTTTATTTACAGCGAAATTTAATGTATAATGCCAGCAATGTACCAAAAGGTACGGAAATGCATCCAAGGAACTTTGAAGGTGCATCTTTTAATATCGGTTCTTTTGCCAATATCGATTCCGCTGTATAGTGAATATACAAGATCAACTTTCGCTTAAAAGTAACATCTGTTTCAAGCGTGACAAGACGCCCGTAACGAAATCCCTTTGGATTACGGTAATATTGACGGAACATATTTTTCGTTGAGCCGTCTGCCATATATTCCACGAGACACAACACTTCGTTTACGATATAAAGCTTGTATTTCTGATCGATCATCGTATAGAGCGAACCGAGTGGTACAAACTTTTCTCCATCAAAGGTCGGGTACGGAGGATATTCCCTCACAACATCGGTGCGGAGTACAAGTTTCTTGTCTCCACGACCGCCGTTGCGATAATAACCGTCCATGGTTGTTTCGATCAAACCAGCAGGAAAGCCGGTTCCGATAACGGTACCATCAAACTGCGCATCCAAACCCAAAAGACCAGCGTATCCTATATTTCGTACTTTTGACCATGCATCCGCGATCTTTCTCACTGCATCTGGTGCAAGCGCATCGTCGGAATCAATACAGACATTGAGTTCCGTATCAATATTGGCATACGCCGTATTGTGCGCTGTGTGCATTCCGCCGTTTTCTTTATATATATAACGAATTTCGAATCCGTTGTCAGACGCCTGCCATTCTTTCACTAGCTCCGCCGTATTATCGGAAGAGCCGTCATCCACAATCAGCCAAAGAAAATCCTTGCAGTTCTGCGCACGCAGACTTTCATAGGTACGGGGAAGCGTATATGCCCGATTATACGCCGGAGTAAAAACGGTCAGGAGCGGTGTTTTCATAAAGGATCTCCGTTAAGGTAGAATTGTTCCAATTTTTTTACAGCGGAATGGATATCATATCCGCTGCTGATGATTGCCTGCGATTGATCGAAACGGGGTACATCTCGTTTTTTCAGTATCTCCTCTGCCCAACATTTGGGATCATCAATCGGCAAAGATGTAACAAGATCGGTAACAATCGCTTCATCAGTAACGGTATCTGATTTTATACATGGCAGACCTGTAGCCTGTGCTTCGATGAGTGTAACAGGCATTCCTTCGAAGCGTGATGGAAATACGAATAAATCAGCTGCTTGAAGAAGTTCGGGGACATCATTCCTCGTTCCGAGCAGGATGACTGCATCCTGTAGCATATCTTGACTGATCTTCTTTTCTATTTCATGTCTTAGTTCACCATCACCGATTAAGACCAGCTTTGCATCAGGAATTGTCTCGTGAACTTTCCTGAATACATCCAGCAAAAAGAAATGATTCTTGGGATACATCATACGTCCCACATGCATTATTGCAAAGCTGGTATCCAATTTCAGTTGGCCACGAACTTTTTCGCGAATATCCGAACTAAATGAATATTTCTGCGTTTCTATCGCATTTGCTAACAGACAATAATTATGTTTTCCAAATACGGAATCTCCAGCTTTTTTACTGCAAGCAACCAGATGCGTTGCAGTAAAAGGAATTAAATATTTCGCACTCTTCCGAACCCATTGCTTCCATCCCGGATCCATATTTGCTGTATGAGCGTGAGCGATACGAACAGGAACTCCAGCTTTTTTGGCGTAGTACAAAATAACACCACTCATATAATTCAGGTGACAATGTACAACGGAATATCTATGCTCATCAAAAAAATTCTTTAGTACCTTTCGATAAATCGAAGACATCGGATTCATTGGTGGGATCCGATAAATATGTCCGCCCAAAAATTCGATTTCAACATCAAAATCCGCCTCGAAATCCCGGTGAACCAGAAAGTCAAACTGAATCTTCGTGCGGTCAATATTCCGATAATAATTCATCAGCATCGTTTCGATCCCGCCACGCCCCATGTAGGTAACGACTTGCAGAATCCGTACCGGTTGTGAATTTATGCTTGTTTCAGTCATAATCATTATTTTCGCAATTTTCTTTTAAGAAAATACAATTCTTCTACCATCATGTCGATGATATTTTTTCTGCGTGTTGTTTCTGTTATCGTATTCGGATCAATGAATTTTTCTATATTCTTTCTGATAAATGCTTCAATTTCACGAAATTCATTTTCGGAGGTAAAATTCGGATGTAAACATATTGTTGTCAGTGCAAAAGGAAGTATACGTACACGCCCGGATTGTTGTGGAATAAATGTGAACCCTTTCTCACAATAGACATTATTGGCAGCCGTATCACTGACCAAGCGGATATTCGTTTCCAACCGAAGAGCCTCCAGCGTATTTTCATCAAAGGTATGACTGGGGGCAAAAAAAACTGTTGGAACAAGTTCCTTTTCTTTCAGAGCAAAATAGCCACTGCGAATCTTTCTCCGCTGCTCTTCCAATGTATGTCCGGCAAATTCCGATTTGCTATGAACCGGGTTTATCCCTCCAAATTCAGATGTATATATGTGTTCGTACCCATGCAGAGCAATTCGCCATCCAGATTCCTGCCATTGGAGAGCCAGCTTCCAGAATTCAGGATCTTCGGGAAATTTCTCACAAAGCATGGGATCTTTGTTACATGGAATAACACCAACAAGAGGTTTAATATTGTAGTTGTTAAGAATTTGTTGCATCCGAGACCATTTAGCGATATCCATATGGTCTGATGCGTCGTCTAATCGGATTAAATACATCTTACTTTATAAAATTCACCCTATACCATTCCACCGCTGCGTCAATCCCCCGTTCAAAGCTCCACTCGGGATCATACCCCAGCATCTGCTTCGCTTTGGAAATATCCGCATTGCTGTGCTTGATATCCCCGGCACGGTCAGGCCCAAAAACCGGTTCTATATCCACGCCGAGTGCTTTTGTCAGTCCGTAGTAAATATCAACCAAATATTCACGCCCGCCGTAAGCAATATTGTATGCCTGTCCTGCTGCTTCGTGAGGCGCGAGACATGCTTTCAAATTTGCTTCGATAACATTTTCGATGTAGGTGAAATCACGGCTCTGTCTTCCGTCACCATTGATAGTGGGCTTTTCGCCGTTCAGAAGCATCTTAATAAACTTCGGAATTACCGCGGCATAGGCACCGTTGGGATCCTGACGCTTACCGAACACATTAAAATACCGGAGTCCGTAGGTGTCCAGTCCGTAATGCATGGTGTACTGCTTTGCCCACTCTTCATCACAGCGTTTGGTCAATGCATAAGGAGAGAGCAGATTGCCTTCCCGTCCTTCTGTTTTCGGCAGATTCGGTTCATCGCCGTACACTGATGAACTGGAGGCGTACACAAATTTCTTTACACCGTACTGCCGTGCAGCTTCCAGCATATTCAGTGTTCCTTGAATATTGTTGGCACAGTAGAAGAGCGGCATTTCGATTGACCGCGGAACACTGCCCCATGCCGCCTGATTGAGAACGTAATCCACGCCTTCACAGGCTTTCATACAGGTATCAAAATCTTTGATATCACCCTTTGTGAAAGAATAGTTTGGATTATCTGCGAACAGATCCACATTTTCCTGTTTACCAGTAGATAGGTCATCGAGGCAGCGAACCTTATATCCCATATCAAGTATGGCTTCACACAGATTGGAGCCAATAAAACCCGCACCGCCAGTAACAAGAAAAACAGAATTTTCAGGAAATTTTAAGTGCTTGTAACCCATTTTTACAGCCTCCAATAGCTGTAGCCTGCCTTTTCATATTCCATACGATTCAGAAGTCCTTTGATATCAAGCAGGACTTTCTGGCCATCGCCAAAGAAACCATCGATATCGTTCATTGTAAAGGAGGCAAACTGCGTGTGTGCGACGGCAAGGATCACGGCGTCCATATCCTTTATCGTTCCGAGATCCGCGAATTCGATTCCGTAAAGATGCTTCGCTTCTGCCGCATCACCGTTAGGATCGGCAACAACAGGCTCAATTCCGTATTCACGGAGTTCCGTCACAATATCGTACACCTTGCTGTTCCGGGTATCCGGGCAGTTTTCTTTGAAAGTAAATCCGAGAATTGCGACCTTGGCATCCTTAACAGGCTTGCCGGCTTTAATCAGATTCTTGACACAGTTTTCAGCAACATATTTGCCCATATCATCATTGATACGACGACCGGCGAGAATAACCTGACTGTGGTATCCCATCATTTCCGCTTTGTAGGTCAGATAATACGGGTCAACACCGATACAATGACCACCGACAAGACCGGGATAGAACTTAAGGAAATTCCACTTGGTACCAGCAGCTTCCAGTACTGCCTTGGTATCAATGCCCATCTTATTGAAAATAATGGACAGCTCGTTCATGAATGCAATATTGATGTCACGCTGGCTGTTTTCGATTACCTTCGCAGCTTCTGCTACCTTAATAGACTCTGCGCGATACACACCGGCTTCAACAACAAGTTCATAAACTTTGGCAACGATTTCAAGTGTAGCCTCGTCCATACCGGAAACAATCTTAGTAATGGTCTCAAGACGATGTACTTTATCACCTGGATTGATGCGTTCGGGAGAGTAACCGACAAAGAAATCCACACCGCATTTCAAACCGGATTCCTGTTCCATGATCGGAACACATACATCTTCGGTAACACCGGGATATACGGTGGACTCAAACACCACGATATCACCCTTGTTCAGATGACGCCCTGCAATATGGGAGGCTCCTTCTACAGGAGAAAGATCAGGAGTATGGTCATCATTGACCGGCGTAGGAACTGCAACGATGATAAAACCAGCTTCATTCAGCTTTTTCTCATCGGCAGTGAAGTCAATTGTGCAATTTTTAAGACCTTCTGCTCCGACTTCATTGGTAGGGTCTACCCCCTGCTTATACAGCTCAATCTTAGCCTCATTTATGTCATATCCAATTACATCGACTTTTTTGGAAAAAGCAACGGCAATGGGCATGCCGACATATCCAAGCCCAACAAGTGCGAGTTTCGTTTCTTTATTGACCAGTCTCTCGTAGAGTGACATAGAATTCCTCCAAAGCTTACAGCTTCATAATATTGGCAATATCCGCATTAACGCGGTTTACATCGTATTTTTCAACTGCGATTTTTCTACCTTCCGCTCCCATCTGTTCGCACAGAGGAATATTATTTATCAGTTGCTCCATAGCAGAGACAAGAGCCTCGGTATCTTTAATCGGTATCAGAAGTCCGTTTACACTGTCTTCAACGGTTTCACGGCATCCCGGCGCATCGGTTGTTATAACTGCACGCCCACAAGCCATAGCTTCCAGAACCGTTTTAGGCGTTCCTTCATGATAAGACGGGAGAACAAACACAGAAGCCTGTTCCAGATACGGACGCACATCGGATTGTTCACCGAAGTATTCGACTGAACCGTCATCAATGTATTTCTGCAGTTCCTGCGGCTGTATCGCGGACGGATTGGTATCAAACGGTCCAACCAACAGACAACGTACTGCAGGAAACTTCTTCTTTATTGCACGACAGGCATCCAGATATTCCTGTACACCTTTGTCACGGATCAGTCTGGTGATCATCAGAAAAGCAGGTACTTCAGGCAAAGCAGTTGGAATAAACTTCGCTGTATCCACACCTGAGCCGTTGATCATACGACACTTTTCTTTCGATACAATTCTCTGATCGACAAAGCATCCCATATCATCGGGATTCTGAAAGATCACAGCCTGCGCATGCTTCAGCGCCGTACGGTATTCCGTTTTCAGAATCTTCCGGATGACCTGATTCTTCAGACCACTTCCGCGGAATACGGAACCGAGACCGGCAATCAGCGGATACACTTCATCAATCTTTCGACTGTGCGCGGCAAGGCAACCGTAAATGACGGTTTTTGCCTGATAACAGAAAATCTTATCCGGTTTTTCTTCATCTATAATTTTCCGGATACTTTTCAGCGTTTTCAGATCCTTGATCGGATTGGTACCATTCCGTTCGGCATACAACTGACGATAGCGGATTCCCATTTCCGAGAATTTTTTCTCCCAATCCGCTTCAGGTTCCTGTCCGACCGCAATAACTCGATATCCTTTATCAAGGAAGGACTTCATCATGTCAATACGAAACCAGAACAGAGAATGCGTATGACAGGACAATACCATAATTGTCTGAGAATTCATTTCCTGACAGCTTCCTTCTGTTTTTCTTCTGTACGGGCTGCGCCTTCCACCACGCCGTCGTGCTTCAGAACCTTTCCGATCGTCCCGAAGAAGCAGCGGCAGTCCATGGCAAACGCCGACCATCCGCCTTTGTTCAGTGCAGCGGTATAGTCACCGTCAAGCTTTGCTTTCACTTCAATCGGGAGCTCGTCCCGGCCGTTGATCTGAGCCCAGCCGGTGAGACCCGGTCGGATATCGTTGGCACCGTATTTGTCCCGCTCGGCAATGAGGTCATCCTGATTCCACAGTGCGGGACGGGGGCCGATGATGGACATGTGACCGCGAATTATGCTGAAGATCTGAACAATTTCGTCAAGTGAATAGCGTCTCATTGTCATGCCCCAAGGGGTAATCCACCTTGCAGGATCGTTCAGCAGATGCGTCGGCATATTCGCAGGTGTGTCCGTATACATGGAACGGAACTTCGGCATCATAAAGGTCTTTTTTCCTCTTCCGACACGTTTCTGCCAGAAAAGCACGGGGCCCTTTGAGGTGAATTTCACGAGAGCAGTGATGATGAGCATAGGAGCAGCGAGAATGATCATTGCCAGAACGGATAATATGATATCCGCTGTTCTTTTCAAAAACTTGTACATCTCTCACCACTCCATCCCAATGTCATTCAGCCGCTGTATCTGCGGATCCGTTAATTTCTCTTTATTTTTTCTCTGCGTCTGCACCCATTTGCCGAGTCCGAACCCATTTTCGTCCCGATATGTCACAGGTACGCTCAGATTCCCGTTGTCCCGGTAATGTCTTTCGGCACACACAAAACTATCTTCCCACTGCCGTTCTCTCGGCGTCAACCAGTCAAATCGAATCACATCCAGCAGTCGTCTGCGTTGTTCCGAAAGCTTGCCTTTCCGGCAGTTCTCGCGCTGTTGGTGCAGCCAATCGTATAAATCTATATTTACCTCGTTCTTGTACTCAACCGGGACGTTCAGATTTCCGTATTTTTCGTAATACTCTTTCGCCAGCCGGTAGGTACTGTGCCATCGCATTTCCTGGATATCCCACACAATGCCGATGGTTTCCAAACGATGAATCTGCGCTTTCGTCAGTGCGCCTTTCGCGTATTTTGTGCGCTGATTGTTCAGCCATTTGCCAAGCCTATAGCCGTCTTCACATACATATTGACCGGCTGATAAAAGCTCCTGATGTGTCCGGAAATACTCCTCCGCATGGCGAAATCCGATTTCCCACGGATCATCGACCGTCCACTGCATCCCGAGTTCATCCAGTTTCCGGATCTGCGCATCCGTCAGCTTGTTTCCGGCATACAGCTCACGCTGTTTTCTCAGCCATACACTCAGCGGGACACTGTCGTTCGTTGTAATCTGCAAATGACCGTATTCTGCGTGGAATGCCTTTGCTTTTTCATAATTCCGGTTCCATGCGGCATCGGTCGGCGTCTCCCACACAATC
>JAFTLK010000053.1 GCA_017455975.1 Clostridia bacterium
CCTGTCAACTGCAATTTGTGAAGATAAAATGCGGAGCATTTTATCTTCGTTCGATCATCTGCGCCCGACGGGGAAACAAGCCTCTGAATCGGGCGCACTCTCGTTTTTGTTTTTGGTGACCCGTCCCCGGATGAGCACTCGACAAATTGCGCGGAGCGATTCCCGTTTCTTCGCTGTTTATATAAAAGACAGCCAACCTGTTATACCTGTCAACTGCAATTTGTGAAGATAAAATGCGGAGCATTTTATCTTCGTTCGATCCTCTGCACCCGACGGGGAAGCAAACCTGCCAATCGGGCGCACTCTCGTTTTGGTTTTGGCGGCTCGTCCCCGGAACCTCCGCAACAATACATCAACCGTATACCGCAAAAAAACACAGCCGCAGATTGAAATCACAATCTGCGGCTGTACCGTTTTGCTGTGCTGTTATTTCGGATTGAATATGACTTATTCCACAGGCATCCAGTTTTCGACGAGCTTGACAATGGCCTTGTCGACGGCATTCTGTCTCTTTTCCAGATTGGAAACAAGAGGCTTGTCCTGGAAGAAGACGGTTTGCAGGACGTCGTTGACAGTACCAAAGTTGTACAGCGACTGGAAGTCGATGTATGTGCAGTCGAGCAGGATGTTCAGAACATCGACAGAACGCGGGTCGCGGGAGTCCTTTTCCTTGTAAACCAGATCATATGCGATCGGGCGGACATACTGATTGGAATAACGCGCCAGTGCTTCGGTTAAGAAACCGTAGTTTTCGTTGCCGGAAACCGTCTGCGGCAGAGCGACAAAGCAGGAGCCGTGCGGGGACAGGAAGGAGTAGTAGGAATCCTGCTTTTCGTCCCACTTCGGGGAGGGCAGAATCAGATAGTCGGATTCCATGTCGCGCAGATGGACAGCGGCAGATTCGAGCTTATGCATGAAGAACAGCGCACGGTCACCCTGGAACAGGATGTTGGAATAGTCGTTGATATCGGTGGTGTATGTAATGTTCTGATACATATCGACGATGCTTTCCACAACCTCGATGGCGTGCGAATCGCTTGCCAGATTGCAGACGATGTTGGTGCCGTCTTCGGTAATGCGGGACATATTGATGCCGCAGCCAATCATCGTGGTCAGAACGGCTTCGGTGGAGTTGTGCATGGCAAAGCCGAAGAAGTCGTCGTAAACGGTCCATTTATTGTCCGCGTTCATATCAACGTCCATGTCCTTGATCATGGAACGGAGCTGATCCATCGTCCACTTGCCGTCGATGACAGACTGGAAGATATCAAAGTCATAGTCATAGTCGGTATACAGCTTGAGGTTGAGGAACAGACAGGTCGGCATCTGGTAGATACCGGGTGCGATGTCGGAGGAGGTGATGTACATGGCATCGTGCAGACGCAGGTTCTCATACAGCAGCGGGTTCCACCAGCTCTTGTCCATTTCCAGATACGGCATGTCGCACATGTTGGCAAGATAGCCGCCGGTTGCCTGGGAGGTCAGACCTGCCAGCGGATGAATAATCATCTGCCATTCGTCGTAGCACTCGGAAACCATCGTCTTGATCTTGTTGACATCTTTTTCCTGATAATATTAGATTTAGAAGTTGTAGGTTTCCTCCAGATACAGGTCGCGGGTCAGCAGTGCGTCGTTGACCACGTCACCGGTCATTTCCTCACCGGGAATGTTGACCTGCTTGTCGGGATGCTGGTTGCAGTCGAAAATGGTGTAGACCATACCGCCGAGGTCCTTTTCGCCAAGGGAATCGAGCAGCGACGGTTCCTCGGTTACCGCGTCGGTCACAGCACCGGTATTCTTTGCTGCGTCTGTGACAACTCCGTTATCGCCGGAGGGCTGATCCGCACAGGAAACGACCGAGGCAAGTGTCAGGACTGCCATGAGAAAGTATGCAATACGTTTCATGATAGATAATAGCTCCTTGTAATTATATTTCCATTTGAACTAAGGATATACTGATATTGTATTATATCATACTTTATCCGAAAAAGCAAGGATAATGCATGAAATATTCCGACAAAATCAACATTTTCACGTGGTTTTGTATTCTGCTCCGCACAAAAGCACCGGCGGAAAATGCAGCACATGCATTTTCCGCCGATACTTACCAAAAATGAAGGAAAAAGAAAGGAGAATTATGAAAAAGAATTCTGTTATGGAAAGGAGCAGCCTGCCCGGACGGTGTCTCTACTCACCGTCTGTGGGATCGGCATCTCCTGTTACGCTGTTGAATTGCTTGAGCCGCCGGTTCATCTCCGATATGGAGTGCCGGTAACGGATGTCGGATATGATCCCGCCGACAATCACAGCGGCGATACAGAGTCCGACCGACAGAAGCAGTAAAAAGATCAGGGACGAGCCCGCGCCGAGCATCACCTTTCCGAGCACGGAAACGATGACAGCATTGACGACCGCACAGATGAGGCGGTTGCGCCAGAGAATGTTGCGGCGCAGATGGTTGCCGGACAGCGGAAGAAACTCCGCAAACAGACCCTCAAAGGTCAGACCGACGACCGTACCGGAAACAAGAATATACAGGATAATTTTTGAGCTGATGGCCACCTCACCGAGCGCCGCTGATTCCAGAAACACAACGATCAGCCCGAGCGTCACGGTCACGCAGATATTGATAAACAGCCGGTATAAGAGATTGTTCTCATTCATACGACGATGATTCCTCCCAGACAGAATGTATTCAACCGATGCGGCATTCCTACATGCCGAGGGTGTTCTTGAGAGCCTGGATATACAGGCGCGTGATCACCACTTTGTCGCCGTTTTTCATGACCGCGACCATGCGGCCGTTGAACAGCGGTTCCAGATACGAGACCTTGCGCAGGTTGATGACCGAATAACGGCTGACCCGCAAAAAGCCCGTGTTCTTGAACTTTTCTTCGATTTCATACATTTTCAGAGGCGTTTCGTATACCGCTTCTTCCGTGATCAGCATGACTTTATTGTCCTGCGTATCGAAATAACAGATATCCTCCGGTTTCAGAATAAAGGTCTTGTTGTCCTTTTTGCCGATGATGGTGTTGGCAAAAAGGCGGATGGTGGATAAAAGCCGCTCTGTTTCCTCATCCAATTCCCTGCATCGGATGACAACTTCGGTTTCGCCCATGTCCGACACGGTTTCCAATTTGATTTTCACGGTGTCAGACGCCCTCCTGTTTACTCCTTTGATCCTGTGTGTATATGATACACCAAATCGGAAAAAAAAGCAAGAGGTTTTCTGCAAGATGCGTATTTTGAAACGTGAAATGCGTCATGGAACGTGCGAAATGCACGCGCTCATGCGGTCGGACAGATTCATTTCCGACAAGTCACATATTGTGTGTATCGTTTTCCACAAAGTTATCAACACCTGTGGATAACTTCGTCCTGTGGAAAACGTATATCGCTGAAAACCGCACATCCTCTGCGTTTTTTGCCGGAAACGGATGCGGATTCTCCGTTTTTCCACAGCAGCTGTGCAATACCTGTCGGAAAACCGCCGTTTATCGAAAAAAAACAAAATCGGATGTCCGCATGCAGACAACCGCTCCTGCCGGCAGCGTCCGATCGGCAGGACAAACATACAGCGCACCGTGCGCCGCATCCGCACCGGCAGGGTCAGTCAGATGCGCTGTCAGCGCATCCTCGGCCGCACGAAGCAGAAGAAGATCCCGCGCCCGTGCCGTGATCGCCGCACCGGACACCGGCGCTTCGGCACCACCGGGAAACACGGCACAAACCGCGTCCAGCGAAGTGGGAAATCCGTCGTCCTCCGTTCGATTGCATAGCATGGCGGCACATGCCGTCAGTGTATACAGGTCATAGGCACGCGGATATGCCGCCGTAAATCGCGCCAAGGCTTCCGACAGCAGCCGGCACCGCAGATCAAACCGTGCTGCGGCGGCATCGCCGAGCTCCGCATCTCCCCACCGTCCGTCCGAAAGTCCGAGCGCGCACAGTGTCGCATAATCGGCCGTCCCGGAGCCGCACAGCCCATGTGTCCGCTGGAACAGAATCAGTGCATTGCGCAGCCTCTGTGCATCTATGCCGTCTCCCCCCGCCTCCGCGCCGTCATAACAGCCTGCCCCGCGCAGTGCCCGACAAAGCTGCTCCTCCGTGACCGCCGCACTTTGTCCGTCTGCCGCATCGCTGCAGACCGCCACGGCATAGGAAACGGATGCCGTACAGACACCGTCCGCCGGGAGACCGCAGTCCTCCTGGAACCGCCGCACGGCAGATGCGGTCTTCTGCGTATACACACCGGAGCATTCCACATCATATCCGAGCGTATACAGCTGTGTCTGCAGCCGGTATACCGCCTCCCCGCAGTCCCCCTGCATCAAAAATACCGGCGTTACAGGATTCCCGACCTCCGCGACAGCCCCCGCCCCCGTTGATGCGGAATCCGCTGTGCTTCCCGGCGGTGCGGGCGGCATACACCCCGCAGCTTCTGCGGTTTCATTCCCCGTCTCCGTACCGGCACCCGTTCCCGGCAGAATCGGTGCCAGACAGAACAGCAGCATCCCGCACAGTGCCGCAGCATACCACAGGACCCGCCCGTCCGCAGAAAATTTTTCTATGTGCTTCCGTTTGCGCATATTCGACACTCCCCCTGTGGTATAATATCCTCTGCAGGACCGATGACCGCCCGTGCCGTCATACTGTCCCCGCCTGCTGTCCCCCGACATGCCGTACCTGCTTCTGCATGCGCTGCTCCATCCGCATGCGCTGTCTCTGCAGACGCTCGGCATACAGCTTTGCATATTTGCGGCGGAGCTTCCATTCCCCGCACAGCCGTCCGATCACGGCAGCTGCCGCCATACCGCCGACAACCGCGGCACCGATGGCGATACAGCGCACAAGCGGCGTGGTCTTTTCGCCGCGGATATGCAGCAGCAGAGGGGATTCTGCGCTGTCCGTATTCTGCCTTCCGCAGCTGGTACGGATATCATAGGCACGGCGGATCACGACCGGGTTTTCCCTGCCCACCGCGCCCTTTACGGGGCGGATACGCACCTTCTGAATGCCGTGTGTGCGCAGAACACGGCCGATCTGCTCTCCGAGCATCTGACTTTGATTCATATCGTGGAACCATCCTTTCTGCATGACCTTTTGTCCGCAGTTAGGTTGTCCCGCGACGGTTCCGATTATGCGGTATTTCCGCAAAAACAAGGAGTGAGAGATTATGGAAACGATATATGAAACCTTATGTACATCCATCCGTGAAATCGGTACGACGTACCGCGATGCCGGCGTGCAGTGCACGGCGTTCGGCACAAGCTATCTTGGACGCACGATCCCGGGCATCCGCCTCGGCGAGGGCAGCCACCGTCTGCTGTACCTCGGCGGCATGACGGCGGATATCCGCTCATCCGCCCTGCTTCTTCGGTTTGTCCGTGATTATGCGGAGGCGGTACGCGGCGGCATGCGCGTGGCGGGCATCGACATTTCCTATTTACAGCACACACGCAGCATCACCGTTGTCCCGCTGCTCAATGTCGACGGTGCCGTGCTGCGCTGTGACGGAGCGGACGAAAAAAATCCGCTCCTGCCGCGTCTTCTGACGATGACAGGTGCGGAGGTGCCGCAGCGATCGACGGACGGAAATCCGTTTGCGGACTGGGTCTGCAACGGGCGCGGCGTAGATCTGCGGTGCAATTTCGATGCGGATTTCACGTCAGCGATGACGGCGGCACGCGGCATCGGCGGTGCGGGCTTTCCGGGCATGCATCCGGAAAGCGAGCCGGAATGTGCCGCAGCGGCAAAATATCTGCGCGGTGCCGCGGCAACGGATCTGGTGCTTGTTTTCGGCGACGGTGCGGATGAGGATGTCGGACAAAGCGGGTGCATTGCCTGGTGCGGCACCGATCATCGGACACGTTCTCTTGCACAGATCCTCGCGCGCGACATCGACGGGCGCGGATATGAGACCGATTCGCGTGTATGCTGCGGTTCCATCGGCAGCTGGTACCGCGGTCTGCATGCCGGGCCGCTTCTGAATATCACGCTGCCCGATACCCGGATGCAGGACAGCGGCACAGACAGCACGGATACGGCAGATGCCGATGACAGACGGGAATATATGCATGCCCTGCTCAGCGATGCATGCTCCGCACCGGGTGATGCGCTGGCACATGCATCGCTTGTGCTGCAGTACGGCAAGCTCCGCAAAATGCTGTTTCACGGTGCTGTGCTGTAACCGCACATCAGAATCCGAACAGCAGGCGCGGTATCAAAACCGACAGTACCGTCACAAACAGGCAGGTCAGCATGGCCGCCGGGATCAGATGACCGGTATCGGACAGGGACGTACCGTCGGTGTAGACCGTCAGCACATAAAAAACCGTCTCCGCCGCACCGCACAGCACCGACGCCGTCAGACCGATGGCGGAATCAGGTCCGTATACAGAAAACAGATCCGACAAAACCGCGGTCGAGGCACTGCCGGAGATGGGACGGGTCAGCATCAGCGGCAGAAGCTCCGTGGGAATGCGCAGACACCGACAGATGCCTGCGAGTGCTTCTGTCAGCAATGCCACAGCCCCTGATGCCCGGAACAGCGATACGGCGCACACAAAAAGAAGAAGCGTCGGGAACAGCCGCACCGCTGTTCCGAGCCCCTCCTCCGCGCCGCGCAGGAATGCCGCGGTACATCGCTTACCATGCCGCAGAAACAGCATGCCGAGCCCGCACAGCAGCAGCGGCAGAAACCACGTCATACTTCTGCGCCTCCCTTCCTGTGATCCGTCTGCTCCGGCCAAAGCATGGCAAGCGCTGCGGCAAACGCAAATCCGAGCAGCGAAACCATCCATACTGCCGGCAATACGGCATCCGCCGCCGCGGAACCGGCCGCATGCCGCAGCGACAGAAGTGTGGTCGGCAGCAGCGTCGGAGGGGCGGTGTTCAGCAGAACAAAGGTGATCTCCGCACGGCTCATCCGACCGGGTATGCGGCGGCTGCGGCGCAGTTTTTCCATCGCACGCAGACCGATCGGTGTTGCGGCATTCCCAAGACCGAGCAGATTGGCGGCAAGTGAGGCGGTGATCTCCGCAAGTCCGCCCTCCCCCTCTGTACATGCGGGAAATATCCGCGACAGAATCGGTGACAGTATCCGTTCTGCCGCCGCTGTCACACCCATCTCAGAAAATACCGAAAGGATCCCGCTCCACAGACACATCGCACCCGCCAGCGGCAGCATCAGCCCGACGGCATCCTCCGTGCCGGAAAACAGCGCCGCCCCGACATCCGCGCTATGCCCCGTCACAGCGGCACACACAACCGAAACGAGACAGAACACACCAAAAACGATTCCTGCCATAACAGACACGCCTCCCTTGACAAAACCACATTCTCTGTGTTACAATATAGCATATGAGCCGGATAACGGGTGTATTCTGTTTTGGAGGAGGGATGTCTGTGGCACGCATCTACGGCGCACGTACCGCATCGCGTGCATACCGCGACCACGCACGTCAGCGCAGACGCGCCATTCTGCGCGGCGGTCTGAAGTGGGCTTTATACGCGGCGGCAGCATGTCTTCTCTGTGTGATCGAGGGGACATCCTTTGCCTATCGCGGTGCATCGGTGACCGCGTCCCCCTGCCTGCTTCCGGCATGGGTCTGTGCCGTCGCCATGTATGAGGGCTATATCGGCGGTGCATGGTTCGGCATCGGTGTCGGACTGCTTTCCTCGGCGGCCGGCGGCGATCCGGTTTATGTGCTCCCGCCCGTCTTCATGGCCTACGGGCTTGCGGTCGGGCTGCTCGGCACGCGCTTTCTGAAAAAAGGCTTCTTTATTTACGCAGGGTATGAAACGGCGGTCTGTGCGGTACACGGGCTGCTGCTGCTCGCGATCGCGCTGATCTGCGCAATGGCCTCCGGAACACCGGTGTCTGCCGTATGGCCGCTTTTGTGGGACGGAGCGATCTCGGACTTTGTGCCGTCCGTGCTCCTTTCCCTGCTTCTGTATCTGCCGCTTTCCGTCATCCGCCGCATCACCGCCGAGCGAAACGATCCGACCGACAGCATCCGCCTGCGGGCATAATGCTGCAAAAACACATCCAACAAAAATGAGCGATTGCATGAAGGGCACCAAAGACAGTATGCCCGACAAACGCAATCGCTCCGTTTTATTTGGTTCAGAAATCGGAAATCATGACCGCCGGATTCATCGCAGCGTCCGCCTGTATTCCGACGGTGACATTCCGGTCTGCCGGCGAAAAACGCGGGAAAAATAATGCACGGTACCGAACCCCAGCCGTTCTGCGATCTCGGTGAAATTCAGATGACCGGCGGCAATCAGCACTTTTGCCGAAGCAATGCGCCGTTCGGTGATGAACGCCGAAACGCCGCCCCCGTACTGCTCGTGAAACAGCAGCTTGAGCTTGGATGTGCTGATGTTGCTGTGGGCAGCGATGTCTTTCAGCGTGAAATGAGTATCAAGATGCGCATCGATCCATGCGCAGATGGAACGATACTCCTCGGTATGTGCGGACTTTTCGCGGTGTGTGCCGTCTGCCTCCGTCAGATCGAGCAAAAACAGCTCCAGCCGGTTTTTCAGCCGCTGAAGATCCGCCGCAGTTGCACCGTCGCACAATTCCATTCCGCTGTAATCGGAATCGGGACCGACATGCCGGAACAGCGGTGCACCCTCGTCTATGATCTGCAGAAATGTCCGGCTTTGTGCGGATGTGAGCGTCATCACGCGGTTGCAGAGGGTATCCGGAAGCGGTGTATCCGTCTCAAAGCCGAGATTGTTCATCACAGCACGGATCATTCCGCCGCCGGCATGGCTGGTGCCGGGCGCATAAATGAGCATCTGACCGGCTGTCAGTGTGATATCCTTCTCGCCGACCCTGAGAGGAGCGGTGCCGCGCTCGATATAAACCAGCTCCGGAAAATCATGGGATTCGCTGTTTGTCAGAATACCGTGTATGCTCTGATGGAGTATGGTTACAAAAGCGCGTACCGTCAGACGGCTGTCCGCCGCGGTTTTCGCATACGGTCGGTTTACCACAGGATCACCCCCAAAAATGTCCGATTGTGCAAATTATTTGTCCGATCAGCCAAAGACCGGATGTCTTTTCTGTGTTATAATGAAACTGCCGGATATCATCATGATACACCATTCCGGTAAATTTGTCAAGAGTGAGGAATCGATACTGATGGAAACATTACGATTGGGTCTGATCGGATGCGGCGGCATGATGCGCACCCACGCAAGCGCCGTGAATCTCGTCGAGGGCATTGAAATTGTGGCAGTCTGCGATATCATCCGCGAACGTGCGGAATCTGTGGCTGAAGTACTGAACGCACCGTACATCACCACCGACTTTGAAACGATGGTTGACCGTGTCGATGCCGTTCTTGTGGCGCTGCCGCACGATCTGCATTATGAATGCGGTGTGTTTTTCGCACGTCACGGCAAGCACGTCATGATGGAAAAGCCGCTTTGCAATACCGAGGAGGAATGTCTTGAGCTGATCCGCGTCTGCGAAGAAAACCGCGTCACGCTCATGTGCGCCTACCCCGTACGCTTCTGGCCGGGCATTGTCAAGCTGAAGGAGCTGATCGACAGCGGCGAATACGGTGAGATCATCCAGATGTCTGTCTGGACAGAGCAGCTGACCGGTGCGGATTGGGACGACAATCCCCGCAAGAACTGGGGGCAGACAGCACGGCTCGGCGGCGGACAGCTTTTCTCCCACGGATGCCATTATGTGGATATCATGCTGTGGTTCCTCGGAGAGCCGGTGAGCGGTATGCACTTCGGCACCAAAAACGGCACACCCTGGATGCTTCGGGAAGGCACCAGCGCGGCAATCATCAAGTTCAAAAACGGTGCCATCGGATATCACGGTGCAACCTGGGGCGCACGCGGGACACGGCTTGGTTACGATTTCCAGATCCAGACAGAGAAGGGAATGCTCGAATACGATCACGGTGCCGGTGTGGTGCGTCTGTATAACAGCAATATCAGACATGAGCCGGGAACTCTTGAGAAGACGGGCTGCAAAATTCTCTGGGAACGCAATAAAGGGGAAGGCACGAGCAAGTTGACCAACTATGAGATTGCGCATTTCGTGGACTGTGTCCGTACCGGAAAAACACCCATTACCAATGGCAGAGCAGCACTGCAGGGACTGCGTGTGATCTGGGCACTGTATGAAGCGGAGCGGCGCGGTATCACAGCCGATCTGCGCGGACTGGGACTTGACAATCTCTGATACAGAGCGCATTTGCAAATACAAACGGGAGAACATCGTTCTCCCGTTTTGACTGTTTATATCAAGTTCCGATTATCCCAATTCCACAATTCTTACCGCATCGGCGGTTTCCCCCTCACAAAGTGCCGGAAGCGTCAGATAGCGGATCCCGTTGACAACGGAGTCCTTACCCGGATGATAGTGACCGCTGATAACGCCGTGCACAACGCCGCTTTCCTCAAAGATCCGGCGGATCAGCGCATCGTTTGACAGTCGGTGGTTTTCAGGGATCGCGGGATCGAGATTCTGATGCATAAAAACATAGACCGGAGTATCTGCCGCCGACAGCTGTGTCCGAAGTGCATCCGTGTGCGGATAACACGTATTTGTCCAGTCGGAATGACCGGGTCCATAATGCGTTCCGTCGGAGAAATGGCAGGCATCCAGAAAGAGCAGCGTCACGCCGTCCGCCGAAACCGGATGCGGCCGGTGCTTCTGCCCGAGCATTTTGTAAAACGCATCCTCGGTAAAGACAAACGCATCATGATTGCCCATCAGACAAAGCGTGGGGATGGGAGAATCGTCCATGACAGCGGCACAGGCACGCAGATTGTCACATTCCTGCGCATAGGATGCTTCCGTGTCGGTCAGATCACCCAGACACAGCACAAGATCACAGCCTGTGTCCCCGAACATCCGGTAGGCTTCCATCATTTTTTCAAGCGACTTGCTGTTATACCGGCATCCGCAGGTCAAGTGCGCAGAGGAATAATGCGAATCCGAGAAAAGTCCGAGCTTCATGGCTGTATTTCCTCATCAAGCACGGCATACGCAGCATTGAATCCGGGCGCGGTATGTTGGGTATACTGCGTATCGGTCAAAGACACCGTACCTGTGCCCTCTCCGTAAAAGGTCACAACATCACCCGGCAGGAGATTGATTCGGTTTTCGAGAACGCAGTCGCGCACAAGGATCACAAAGGTCTGTTCCGCATCCGAACAGAGATAATAATTCGGATAGCGGTCATGGCTGTAGCTGCCCTCAACATCGGTGACAGCCTCACGCACCGTCAGCGTAACTGCGACCTTCTGTCCCACGCGGCTGTCCGCAGTCCGATAGTAGGCTTCTGCATCGGTCACCTCACAGGCGGCGATATACGCATCCCGGGGCATTCCGGTATCGACCGGGTGTGAAAACTGACCGCGGAGCATACCGATCAGCATGCCGCCGACACCCCACGAAACGAGGACGGTATACAGCAGTGCTGCTGCAACAAAAATGATCTTCTGCTTTTTGGGATGCGGACTTGTGATAAGCAGAACGAGTCCGATCATCGGCATAAACACCATGGCCAGCACGATGAACCACCACGAATGATACCATTCCACAAACGTCACCCGCGAGGATGCGCGCGAAAAGTTTTGCTTTTTGACCTTGACGGGCTTTCTGTTTCCGGCGCGATACTCCTCCGGACAGAACGCCTGACAGATCGGACAGTATTCCGATGACGGCGCAAAATAGCTGCCGCATTCCGGACATTGATTGAGGTCCGGGCGGTCGAGCTCATCCGTATCGTGTGAACCGAGCAGTCGTCCCATATCTGTCATCCCTTTCCGTTTCCATAGATTTCTGCTTTCATTATAACACATCCGAAAAAGAATGTCAATGCCCAGACAAATGCGATGAAAAGAATTGACTTTTTTCACACAACATGGTAAAATAAAGGAAGACAACACGCATCCCCATGAATTACGAAAAAGGAGACCGGATATGAAGAAACAATTGACACTGACGGTGCTTGCAGCGCTTCTGCTTGCATCGTTTGCATCCTGCGGTGATGCAAAAAATCCCTCCGCCGATACCACAGCCGATACCGCAGCAGCAGACACTGCTGCCGAAACCGCCGCTCCCTCTCTGCTCGATGATCTCGGTGAACGGGATCTGGGCGGCATGGTTTACACCATCTTCGACTGCAACGCGCATTCCGCCATTCAGGCAAACATTCCCGGTGAGGAAATGAACGGTGAGGTCATCAACGATGCCCTGCTGACACGCGACCTCTATCTGGAAGAACGCTACAACTGCGAAATCGAATATATCCAGCAAAACGATATCAATAAGCTCAAATCCATGGTTACCGCAGGCGACGATGAATGGCAGATGATCATCGCAACGATGGTTTCGCTCAATTCACAGGCAACCGCCGGCTACCTTGCCGACATGTGCGCAATGCCCCATCTGGAAATGGATCAGAACTGGTGGAATCCCTTGATGTACCAGAACATGCGCCTGCATGATGCAATGTACTTCACCTCCTCCGACATCGCACCCGGTGTCTACAAGATGCCCGGCTGTATGTTCCTCAACCTCAAGCTGTACACCGATTATGACTACGATTTTGACATTTTCCAATCCGTCATTGACGGCAAGTGGACCGTCGATCAGCTGCGCACAATGACAAAGGATATGGACAATGACCTGAACATGGACAATTCCTGGAATGTCGACGATGACTTCTTCGGCTTTGCCATGCAGAAAGACTCCACCGAAGCGGTACAGATCCTTCTGACCGGTGCAGGTGTGCAGTTCTCGCACATCAACGATGCCGGCGACAACATCACCTGCGACCTGCTCTCCGACAGCCATGCCGTACAGGTCATTGAGGGGGTCACGGACCTGTTCAAGACCATCAATCTCGGTGCGGACGGCGATATCAACGGCTTCTCCAACATCCTCTTTGAGGGTGACCGCGCGCTGTTCTTTATGCACAAGCTCGAGTCCGCCGCCGTTCACTTGCGCGATATGGAATCCGACTATCTGATTCTGCCCGCCCCGAAATGGGACGAAAAGCAGGAATCGTATTACTCCTTCCTGTCTCCGTGGGGCTCCTGCTTTATCGCACTGCCGCAGACGGTTTCCGGAAACGAAAATTACGGTTTCTTAACCGAAGCGCTGGCACGCTATTCCCGCGAGGTCGTCCGTCCGGTCGCCTATGATCTCGTCTACAAGGAAAAGGACTCCCGTGACGAGCGCTCCGCAAAAGTGCTTGACATCCTGCTTGACTGCACCTACATCGACTTTGCGTCTCTTTATAACTTCGGCTCCGTCAACAACACGCTGGTCGATGTTCTCTACAAGGACGCACCGCTTGCCTCCGGAATTGAAAAGAACCAGTCGAAGATTGATACAGCAATTGCCGATCTGGTCGAGGCATGGAAGCCGATTGAATAACCGAATACCGAAAAAAAGAATTGCCGCAGAACGAGAAACCGTTCTGCGGCAATGTTTGATTTTCCGTCAGCCGGAGCAGATCAAAGCATGGAGAAAGTCAAGCCATTCATGCTGTCGTTATGATACAACCGATGTCGATACCATCGTAGTATCGAACCGACCACGGGACATTACGCGAGCATGGTGACATCACTGTCAGCCGGTGCGGCCGCAGTGGGCTGCATATACGGCTGCTGCACGGGCGGGACCTGCTGAGTCGGGCCTGCCGGCGGGACATGGTGGGTATTCTTTGTGATCCAGTGCTGCATCTTGATCGGGACCCA
The DNA here is from genome assembly GCA_017455975.1 of Clostridia bacterium. Lineage (GTDB taxonomy): Bacteria > Bacillota > Clostridia > Oscillospirales > CAG-272 > RGIG3925. The sequence goes on from JAFTLK010000053.1 coordinate 13,753, forward strand.
AAGACCGAAAATGCCGATGGTGATGACGGTCAGAAGACCCCACAGCAGAAATTTGCCGAGCAGGTGCAGACCGCGGCCGACAAAGATCAGCTGCTGTCCGTCGATCCATGTATGACGGCAGATCCAGCGCTGGCGCATACAGATGGCCCACGGGGTGCCGATGCCGAGGGTGATGAGGATCAGAAGAGCCTGCAGAAGCGAGATACCGATGTTGCCGAGAACACCGCCTGTGAATTTGGATTCCATAAGATTGTCTCCTTTTGATACTGTCTTTTATTTTGGTTGTTCTATTTTATGATCCAGAATACCGGATACATAATAATAGCGGTAGGTATTGTCAAAGGACACCTCGACCTCCGACAGCGTGTCGGGAATGAAAATGGTATCCTCTGTTTCGGTCTGGCGGTAAATGACATACGTGTTTGTCTTGCCGTCCTCGCCGGTGAAGTCGACCAGATAGTAGCGGCGCTTCGTTGTATATGCCTCCTCAACGTACTCCTCCAGCGGAATTCTCTGCTTGTATAAGAGTGCGGCATGCGGCTGACCGACATAATGGATGTGCCACGGCTGGAAGAACACACCGGTCCATTCGCCCTCCCAGAACGGATAACGGACGACAAAGCCGAACCGCCATGCGTTGTGGTACAGCCATTCTGCCATATCGGAGGTCATGTAAGTACGGAAATCCTCACCTTCGATGAGCAGATCGACCGAGGTTCCCGTGATGTGCTCACTGGTATCGTAATATTCGATCATATAGCAGTCGTTGCCCAGATCCTTTTCCGGGACAGCACCGTCGATATAAGAATCCCCCAGCGCAAAACGGGCGCCTGTTTCTTTTTCTGCCGCGTCGAGCAGCTGCTTCAGCGCATCTGCCGCACCGCGGATCATCGTGACCGTGCCGTAGCCCTCAATCTCGGTTTCCTCCAGCAAAAGCGAAAAATCCTCGTCATGGATAAAGTACCGGTCATTGAGGATGTAAAGACCGTTGGTATAGTTGATACCCTCGACCTTGCCGCGGCGCAGATCGTCGAGCGCGTAGTAGGTGATCTGTGTCTCGGGATCGCAGATATCCTCGACATAGTCTGTATAATAGACCTCCGATACCGTTTCGATGCGGCTTCGGCCGAAATACCGGTCGACAATGCCCCATGTGACATTCGGTCTTGTGAGCAGAATGATGATCCAGATCACAAGGCAGGCACCGAGGAAGATCCCCCAGTTGCGGGCGAGCAGAAGCCACCGTTTGGTGCGGTTTTTCATGTTTTTTTCCTTTCTTTTTGAAAATAACGGGGAATGATTTCTGAAATCGGATGATACTTTGGTTTATCGCATATCTTCCTCTGTAGGGACAGGCGTCCCCGACTGTCCCATGCGGTTATTTTTCTCAGGGACAGTCGAGGACGCCTGTCCCTACAAATATGTCTTGTCTGTGACCTGTATGAGATCAATTCTGGAATTGTGCCCGGAACAGTCTGCTGTAAATGCCGTCTTCTTTCTGCAGAAGCTCCTCATGCGTCCCCATTTCGGCGACATTGCCGCCGTCAAGGACAAGGATGCAGTCAGCACCTTGGATGGTGGACAGACGGTGTGCGATGACAAAGCAGGTTCTTCCCTGCATCAGACGCACCATCGCCTCCTGGATCCGGATCTCGGTACGCGAGTCGACATTGGAGGTCGCCTCATCGAGAATCAGCATCGAAACATCGGCAAGCATTGCGCGGGCAATCGTCAGAAGCTGCTTCTGTCCTTTGGAGATACCCGTACCGTCATCAGACAGTACCGTCTGATAGCCGTCGGGAAGCGATTCGATGAAGGTATGGATCTTCGCCGCCTTTGCCGCCGCGATGACTTCTTCCTCGGTCGCACCCTCTTTACCGTAGGCGATGTTGTCAAAGATCGTGCCGCAGAACAGCCATGTATCCTGCAGTACCATTGTATATGCCGCACGCAGACTGTCGCGCGTCACCGCGCAGATATCGTGTCCGTCGACGGAGATCGTACCGGACTGCGGATCGTAGAAACGCATCAGCAGATTGATGATCGTGGTTTTTCCGGCACCGGTCGGTCCGACGATGGCGATCATCTTGCCGGGTGCGACATCGAGCGACAGATCACCGATGATGACACGGTCCTCGGTATAGCCGAACCGCACATGGTCGAGCTTGACCGCACCCCGCACATCGGTGAGTACACGGGCATTTGCCGCGTCCGGTTTTTCGGAGGGCTCATCGAGCAGACGGAACACACGCTCCGCTGCGGCGCACGCCGACTGCAGCTCGGCGAAAATATTCGCCATTTCATTGATGGGGCCGGAGAAGCGGCGGCTGTACTGGATAAACGACGATACATTGCCCAGCGTTACACGTCCGAACATGTACAGCATCGCGCCGAACATGGATATGAGCGACAGCGACAGATTGTTGATGAAGTTGACGCTCGGGCCGATCATGCAGCCCTGATAGTCTGCCTCGTAATAGGCATTGACCGCGTCGTTGTTGTGTCCGTCGAAGCGGTCGACGATGACGGATTCTCTGTGGTACGCCTTGATGGTCTTCTGACCGGACAGCATTTCCTCGGCGTAGCCGTTGAGCGCACCGAGCATGGCGGAACGGCGGCGGAAGAGCGGCTGTACCTTTTTTGCCTTGTAGCGTGTAAAAAGGATCGACATCGGTACCGTGATGCAGAAGACCAGCAGCAGAAGCGGCGAGATCCGGACCATCATGACAAGTGAACCGATGATGGTGATGAAGCTCGTGCAGATCTGGATGACATCGTTGGAAAGGGACGCATTGACCGTGTCAATATCATAGGAAATATGGCTGATGATCTCACCGGTCTGGTTGACATCAAAATAGCTGACAGGGAGTGTCGTCAGATGCTCAAAGACCTCACGCCGCATCGTTTTCGTGATGCTTTGGGACAGTCTTATCATCAGGGTCGCATTGATATAAGATAATACCGCCGACACAACATAGAAGATCAGCATCAGCGCACAGTAAAAGAAGACAGACGGGAAATCGACCGCCCCCTCCCCCGGCTCAATGGCATCGATGGCAGCACCGGACAGTGTCGGACCGATGAGGGAGAGGATATTGGATGTAAACATCAGAAGCAGGATCACGGCGATCAATGGCTTGTAGCGCAGCATGTAGCCGCCGAGTCTGCGGATGACGCGGATGCGCTGGGCACCGGTCATTGCCTGATCCCTGACCTGATTTTTCCCCGGTGTTTTACCGCCAGGCTTGAGAGGACCGCCTCTGTTCATTCAAATGCACCTCCCAACTGAGAATCCGCGATCTCACGGTAGATATCGCAGGTATCGAGCAGCTCCTCATGTGTGCCCGCACCGATGATCTCACCCTCGTCGATGACCAGGATATGGTCGCAGTGCATAACAGCGGAAATGCGCTGTGCGACAAGGACGGTCGCCTTTGTGTCGTTACAATGCTCACGCAGTGCGCGGCGCAGATTGGCATCGGTCTTGTAGTCCAGTGCCGAGGAGGAGTCGTCAAGCAGCAGGATCTCCGGATGTCCGGCAAGTGCGCGGGCAATCAGGATTCTCTGCCGCTGACCGCCGGAGACATTGGTACCCTTGGTCGTCAGCATATGGTCAAAGCCATCCTCAAACGCATCGATGAAATCGAGTGCCTGTGCGTATTCTGCGGCACGCCGCAGCTCCTCCATCGGAATGTCACGTCCGATGCGGATGTTTTCGGCCACGGTGTCCTCATAAATGAAATCGTTCTGCATCGCAACGCCGAACTTCTCGCGCAGTTCTCCGTCCTCCATCGAACGGATATCCCGACCGCCGATGCGGATGGAGCCGTCGCTGACATCGTAAAACCGCATCAGAAGCGCAAGCAGTGTGGTCTTGCCCGATCCTGTTGCGCCGATGATGCCGAGCGTTCCGCCCTCGGGAACAGTAAAGGAAATATCGCGTACATTGTCGCGGCTGCCGTTATAGGAAAAGCGGACCCGGTCGAACACAAGATAAGCGTCACCGGAAGACACCGGAAGCGTACTGACCGCAAGATCCGTCGGTGTGTCGAGCACAGCACCGATGCGGTTTGCCGACGCGGCCCCCTTGGAATACATGACAAACATACGGGTGATGGACATCATGGCATTGGAAATCAGCGTAAAGTATGAAATAAACGCCATGATCTTACCGGGTGCGCTGATTCCGGCATTGACGCGGAACGCACCGACAAAGATGACCGCCGTCAGACCGGTGTTCAGAAAGATCGTCATCAGCGGGTTGGTCGCCGCCATCGTTACGCCGGCTTTTGTTTCGCTTTGCACCAGCGCCTCGTTGACCTCCTCGTAGCGGCGGCGCTCATAGTCGGTCTTGGACAGCGCCTTGATGACGCGCACGCCCTGAATGTTTTCACGCACGACGCGCACCATATTGTCCACGGCCTTCTGCATCTGCGTATAAAGCGGAATGCCTTTGGCGGAAACCTTCCAGACAACCAGCGTGATGAACGGCAGAACCGCGACCATGACCAGCGTCAGTACAGGTTCCATATATGCCGTGACCATAATGCCGCCGATGAGCAGAATGGGTGCTCTGACACCGAGTCGCTGCATCATGCCGAGCATATGATGGACATTGTAGGTATCGGTCGTCAGACGGGATTCGAGCGAGGGAATGGTGAAGGTGTCGACCTGCCGGCAGGACAGATACATGATCCGCGAAAACAGATCATGCCGGAGTGCACGCGATGCATCACGTGCCACGGCAGAGGCCATGCGGTTTGCGATGACATTTCCGGCCATGCACAAAACCGAGCAGATGATCATGGCCAAGCCCCATAAAACGATCATCGGCACATCCTCTGTCGGAACGACCACGTCAATGATATGTGCAAGAATCAGCGGCAGCAGCAGATCCATGATCGTGCCGATGAACTTGACGACAAGTCCGCCGGCCATCCGCCAAAGATGCGGGCGAATATAATGAAGTATGTATTTCATAATGCGTTATCCCTGTCCATTTCCTTGAGTGTTTCGAGATAGGGTGTAAGCAGCGCTGTCATTTCCTGCGGTGTTTCGGCCTGCATGATTGCCGCGCGGAGGGACGCGGAGCCGGGGAAGCCTTTGGTATACCAGGCGAGGTGCTTTCTGCCCTCCTGCACCCCGATGTAATCTCCTTTGAGCGCAATCAGCTTTTCCAGATGCTCCATCGCGGCACATAAGCGTTCGTATGCGGTCGGCGGGGTATAGGGGATGCCGTCCATGTCGGCGATGATCTCATCAAAGATCCACGGGTTGCCGTAGACGCCGCGCGCAATCATGACGCCGTCACAGCCTGTGACCTCGCGCATATGACGGGCATCGGCGGCCGTATAAATGTCCCCGTTGCCGACAACGGGAATGTGTGCATCGACAGCCTGTCGGACTGCCGCAATGCAGTCCAAATCGACGGGCGGCGCATACAGCTGGGAACGTGTGCGTCCGTGGACGACAATGCAGGCGACACCGAGCGATGCGGCGATCGTTGCGATTTCCACGCAGTTTTTGGAGGTTTGATCCCAGCCGGCGCGGATTTTGACGGTGACGGGAAGCGCGGTTGCGTCTCTGACCGCTTCGATGATCTGTCCGGCAAGCACAGGGTTCTTCATCAATGCCGAGCCTTCTCCGTTGTTGACGATTTTCGGCATCGGACAGCCCATATTGATATCAATGGCGGCAGGAATACGGGTACAGGGGGTATCGGGGTCAGACAGTACCTTTGCCGCATATGCCATGATCTCCGGCTCCGAGCCGAAGATCTGTACGGCGCACGGCATTTCCTCCGCGGAGATACGCGCAAGCACCGCTGTTTTTTTGTCGTGATACCACAGCGCCTTTGCAGAGATCATCTCGGTGACGGTATAATCGGCACCGTGTGCACGGCAGATGGCCCGGCAGGGTGCATCGGTCACGCCTGCCATCGGTGCGAGCATCAGACCGTGGGCAAGCACCGTTTCACCAATGGAAAAAGCACCTGTGGGATAGTGATCTTTCATATAATTGAATCGTTTCCTCATTGAAATAAATGAACATTTTTCCGTTCTATTCTTATATTTTATAATAGAATTGTGAACATACCTTGAACGTCCTGCAAAAAAGTCACAATTCCCATTGCAAAATCCAAATTTTTATGATAAAATATGGGTACCAACCGAAAAGACAGGAGAAGAACATACCGTTATGCCGAATCAAGCACCGAAATCATCCAAAAACGCAAAAAAGAAATCCAATCCCCTCATTACCGCCGCTTATGTCATCGGTATTGCACTTGCCGTCGGCGGATATGTCTTTGCGGAAGCATCGGGCTATCTGATTCCCGGTCTGTCGCCGTTGGCGCTCGCCGCGGTCATCGGTGTCTATTCATATGAGCACTATCAGAACAACAAGGCAAACCGCGACGGCATGCTGCTGCCGCAGATGATCATTCTCGCCATCCTCTCCGCAGTCAATGTCTTTTGGGGCATTCTGCAGATCTATGCCGCCATCGTTTCTTAAAATGCGAAAAACTTGAAAATTCCGGCTTGAATCCGGAATTTTTTTGATGTAACCCATTGCAATTTATACGGATTTGTTATATAATATATTTATTAGCATCCGTTTTTGAACAGTGCCAAGATACATTCCAAAGAAAGGATTGATTATAAATGAAGAGAGTCTGTATTAAGGAAATTTATCGGGATATGGCAGCTTTCGACGGCAAGACCATCACCGTCGCCGGCTGGGCAAGAAATATCCGTGCGAGCAACGCATTCGGCTTTATCGAGCTGAATGACGGCAGCTACTTCAAGAATCTGCAGGTTGTTCTGGAGGACGAAAAGCTCTCCAACTATAAGGAAATTGCAAAGCAGAACATCGGCTGTGCGCTGATTGTCACCGGTATCCTCGTTCTGACGCCCGACGCAAAGCAGCCGTTTGAGCTGAAGGCAGAAGCCGTCGAGGTCGAAGGTGCATCCACACCCGATTATCCGCTGCAGAAGAAGCGCCACACGATGGAATATCTGCGTACCATCGCACATCTGCGTCCGCGCGCAAACACGTTCAACGCAGTCTTCCGTGTCCGTTCTACCGCGGCTTACGCCATCCATAAGTTCTTCCAGGAACGCGGCTTCGTCTATGTCAATACCCCCATCATCACCGGCTCCGACTGTGAGGGTGCAGGTGAAATGTTCCGCGTCACCACGCTGGATATGAACAACCCGCCGCGTACCGAGGACGGTGCTGTAGACTGGTCGCAGGACTTCTTCGGCAAGTCCACAAACCTGACGGTTTCCGGTCAGCTGGAAGCGGAAACCTTTGCAATGGCGTATGCAAACATCTATACCTTCGGTCCGACCTTCCGTGCTGAAAACTCCAACACCCAGCGTCATGCATCCGAGTTCTGGATGATGGAGCCGGAAATTGCGTTTGCGGATCTTGCCGATGACATGGAACTGGCAGAGGACATGATCAAGTATGTCATCCGCTATGTCATGGAAGAATGTGCGGCTGAAATGGAATTCTTCAACAACTTTGTGGACAAGGGTCTGATCGAGCGTCTGACCGCACTTGTCAACAGCGAATTCGGTCATGTCACCTACACCGAAGCGGTTGAGCTGCTCAAGAACTCCGGCAAGGAATTCGATTATCCTGTTGAATGGGGTATCGACCTGCAGACCGAGCACGAACGCTATCTGACCGAGGTCATCTTCGGCAAGCCGGTCTTCGTCACCGATTATCCGGCTGACATCAAGGCGTTCTATATGCGCCTCAACGACGACGGCAAGACGGTTGCGGCAATGGATATGCTCGTTCCCGGCGTCGGCGAGCTGATCGGCGGTTCCCAGCGTGAAGAGCGTCTGGATTATCTGGAGCGCGCCATGGAAAAGTTCAACCTCAATCCCGAGGATTACTGGTGGTACACCGAGCTGCGCAAGTACGGCGGAACACACCATGCCGGCTTCGGTCTGGGCTTTGAACGTCTGATTATGTATATCACCGGTGTTTCCAACATCCGTGACGTAGAAGCATTCCCGCGTACCAAGGGTCTGGCTGAATTCTGATAACCGTATCCCTGACACTGCATGATCATGGGGACGCTGTACGGCTGCAGCCGGAGGCGTCCCCTTTTTGCACGGAAATACGCCGAAAAATGACAAACTGTTTTCGGACAGTTTATGTCCTGTTCATAAATCCGTGCTATAATTCACACAATAAAGCATCAAATTCCCGGCGCATGCTGTGCCGGAGAAGGAATTTTGCCTGCGATGATATCGCATGCAGAACCGGGTCCCGAAACGCCCGGATCTCGGGACAAAACGCAAGAAAGGAAGGCTTTCGTAACCGAATGCCATGGTAATCATCATGTCAGAGACGGATAAACATCCGGATACCGAAACAACCGTCAGCGAAGAATCCGTATCCGATACAGAAACCAACGCCCAGACCGATACCGCGGAAGACACAGCGGCGGACACCGAAGCCGCACCGAAAAAGCGATCCGGCGTCATCGGACGCATCCTCCTTGTCATCGGCATTCTGATCCTGCTTCTGCTTCTGATCGGCGGCGGTATATTTTTGGCGGCTCTGCGTCAGCTGCGGGAGGACGAGCAGATCCCGATCGTCACACGCGATTCGGAATATGTCATGGAAACGATGGGCGAATCCATTCAGTACATCGACGATTGGTCGCAGTTCGGCGGTGAGATCACCGATACGGAGCCGGCAATCCCGGAGGTGACCGATACTGCCGCGCCGGAAACCGAGCCGACGACCGAAACGGAGGCTGTTACCGCCGCACCGGTACAGATCCCGATCTACCAGCAGAACAAAAACAATAAGGATGTCATCAACGTCCTGCTGCTCGGCCGCGACGCCCGCAATGCCGCAGTGGAATACGGCCGCACCGACACGATGATCATCTTATCCTACAACAAAAAGACCAAGGATGTCAAGATGGTCTCCCTGCTGCGTGACGTTTATGTCCCGATTGAAGGACACGGCTGGAACCGCATCAACACCGCATATGCCTACGGCGGCATCGGTCTTGCCATCAATACGGTCAATGACCTGTTCAGCCTTGACATTCAGGATTATGTGACCATCGATTTCAACGGTCTGATCTCGGTCATTGATGCCATCGGCGGCGTCGATCTTTCCCTGACGGCGGACGAGGTCTATATGTACCGCGAGGAGGGGCTGCTGTCCGGGGACGCGGTCGCCGGTGTACACCATCTGAACGGCGAATTCGCGCTCCGTCATGCGCGCAACCGTACCCTTGGCTCCGACTTTGAGCGTACCCGCCGCCAGCGCGACATTCTGTCCGCGGTCTATCAGAAGGTCACTTCTTCTCTTTCACTGACGGAGATCTCCTCCCTCATCACGGAAACACTGAAAATGGTCAAGACGAATATGTCCGCGGCCAACCTTCTGACCATTGCCGCAGATGTACTGGCAAGCAAGGACTCCATCTCCATCGACAGCACGCATATGCCGTTTTCCGGAACCTACCGCGGCGGCATCATCCGGAAGATGTGGGTCATCGAAATCGACGTTGCGGATAACCTCCGCATGCTGCATGAGTTCATCTACGGAACCAAGTAAATTTTTCCGTGCACAATGCATAAAACAGAGAGCACCGGTGTATCCTTTCCTCAAATCACGGGGAGGGATGACGGTGCTCTGGTTTTTTGTGGGACTCTGGATCGGCGGGGCTGCAGGTGTGCTCATCATGTGCCTGTTTTGCGTCAGCGGTGCAGATGACGGAGGCGATGAACACACACCGCGGAAATCTCTTTGAAATTTCCGATATCTCTTGACAATTTCCGCAAAATATTGTATAATAATGCACAGTTCAAAGGCGATGACGAAGAGGATACGCAGAGGAACGTTCGGAGTGCATTTTTTGATGCATTCTGTCAGAGAGACGGCGGTCGGTGCGAGCCGTGTACGGAATCCTGCGAGAGTCTATGGCTTCCGAGCCGGTGTGTCGAGACGGCATCCGACGGATGACGGTTAGGCATACCCGTTTGACCGACGTTACGGCACAGGGTTTGCATCGAACCCGAAAAAAGAGCGGAGGGCGCAGATAGGCCGCCTTCAATTTGAGTGGTACCGCGGGTGAGAACATCTCCCGTCTCAAAAAACAGCAGGACAGTATGCGCCTGTCGGTTTGATTGAGACGGCTTTTTTATTTCTCCCGGCGTGTCCGAACCTGTGCAGAGAAATCAACGAAAGGATATATGAGATACCATGAAAAAGAACTACAGAATCGAAACCAAATGCGTGCAGGGCGGCTACACCCCCGGCAACGGCGAACCCAGACAGATTCCGATCATCCAGTCCACGACCTTCAAGTATGAAACCAGCACCGACATGGGCAAGCTGTTCGACCTTGAAGCATCAGGCTACTTCTACTCCCGCCTGCAGAACCCGACCTGCGACACCGTTGCAGCAAAGATCTGTGAAATGGAAGGCGGCACCGCTGCCATGCTGACCTCCTCCGGTCAGGCGGCATCGTTCTACTCCGTATTCAACATTGCGTCCGCAGGCGATCACATCGTCTCCTCTGCGGCCATCTACGGCGGTACCTACAACCTGTTCGCCGTGACCATGAAGCGCATGGGCATCGACTTCACGTTCGTCAATCCCGATTGTTCAGAAGAAGAGCTGAATGCGGCATTCCGTCCCAACACCAAGGCGGTCTTCGGCGAGACAATCGCCAATCCCGCACTGACGGTGCTTGATATCGAAAAATTTGCGCGCGCAGCACACGCACACGGCGTTCCGCTGATCGTCGACAACACCTTTGCTACACCGGTCAACTGCAGACCGTTTGAATGGGGTGCTGACATCGTCACCCATTCCACGACCAAGTACATGGACGGTCACGGTGCTGCCGTCGGCGGATGCATCGTCGACTCCGGCAACTTTGACTGGATGGCACATGCCGACAAGTTCCCCGGGCTTACCACGCCCGATGACAGCTATCACGGTGTCACCTATGCAGAGCGCTTCGGAAACGAAGGTGCATTCATCACCAAGGCGACGGCACAGCTGATGCGTGACTTTGGTTCCGTGCAGTCCCCGCAGAGCGCATTCCTGCTCAACATGGGACTTGAGTCTCTGCATGTCCGTATGGAACGTCACTGTGCAAATGCGGCTGCCATTGCCAAGTATCTCGAATCCCACGAAAAGATCGCCTGGGTCAACCACCCCTCACTTGCCTCCTGCAAGTATCATGACCTTGCAAAGAAGTATATGCCGAGGGGCACCTGCGGTGTTATCAGCTTCGGTGTCAAGGGCGGTCGTGCAGCAGCAGAAGCCTTCATGGGCGGTCTGCAGATCGCGGCAATCGAAACCCACGTCGCCGATGCACGCACCTGCTGTCTGCACCCGGCATCCACGACGCACCGCCAGATGTCCGACGCAGAGCTGCTTGCGGCAGGCGTTTCCGCTGACCTCGTGCGTCTGTCCTGTGGTCTGGAATCGGCAGAGGACCTGATTGCCGATATCGAACAGGCACTGGCGCAGATCTGATGATGTTGTCAATATAAAGTTTGATGATGGTTATGGGTGACAGATAAGATCGTGTACGAACACGCATCCAAGCCTTCCCTGGTGAGGGAAGGTGGATTTCGGTGAAAATGCGATAGCATTTTCATCGAAAGACGGATGAGTCGTTAGCACGGCAGAAAATCTGTACTGCATACAGCAACGAGAAGTATACATTGTTGTTGTGCTTATTCCAGTCGTCATCTAACCGCAGAATCTACAAAGGAACGACTCATCCGTCACAAGTCCAAAGGACTTGCGACACCTTCCCTCACCAGGGAAGGCTTGGGACGAGTGCTCCATCACCGTCCTCTCCGTTATTGAATCACTTCTCCCCCAATCCCCATAAAAAGAAAGGAATCGACATCCCATGCCGATCAAAATTCCAAACGAGCTGCCTGCCGTACGGACGCTGGCCTCGGAAAAAATATTCGTCATGACCGAAAAACGCGCCATGACGCAGGATATCCGTCCGCTTCGCATTGTTCTGCTGAATCTGATGCCGACCAAGGTCGTTACAGAGACGCAGTTTTCCCGCCTGCTCGGAAACTCTCCTCTGCAGGTGGAGCTGACACTTCTGCAGACGGCGACCCATCAATCCAAAAACACCGCCGCCGAGCATCTGCTGATGTTCTATAAAACCTTTGATGAGATCCGCGACCAGAAATTCGACGGCATGATCATCACGGGTGCACCCGTCGAGAAAATGGAATTTGAAGAAGTCGAATACTGGGATGAGCTGTGCGAGATCATGGATTGGAGCAAAAAGAACGTCCACAGCACACTGCACATCTGCTGGGGCGCTCAGGCGGGGCTGTACCATCACTACGGAATCCGCAAGCGTCCGCTCGATCACAAGATGTTCGGCGTTTTCCCGCACACGGTCGAAACGCAGGAAAACACCCTGATGCGCGGCTTTGATGATATCTTCTACGCGCCGCACAGCCGCCACACCACGGTAGACCGCGAGGACATTGAAGAGGTCGACGCGCTGACCATCATCGCCTCCTCCGAGGAAGCCGGTGTTTACGCTGTGGAAAGTGCCAAGCACCGCCAGATCTACATCACCGGACACTCCGAATATGACGCCGACACACTGGAACGCGAATATCTGCGCGACAAGAATGCCGGTCTGCCAATCGACGTGCCAAAGAACTATTATCCGGATGACGACGATACAAAAGCGCCCAGAGTAACGTGGCGCGGTCATGCAAATCTGTTGTTTTCCAACTGGCTCAACTACTACGTTTACCAGACAACGCCATACGAAATCACAAATATCTGATCAAGCCGGGGCTGCTGCAATTTTTACTTGCAGCAGCCCCGTTTTTGTTACGTTTTCTGACATTCCCCGACAGACATCTGCAGCCGTTCCGTAATCGCACGGAAGGCCGGCTGTGCGCGGAGTCCGTCAAAGACCGGACTTGCCATAACATCGAGCACCTCCCCGACATTGGTCGTCGGCGTATTGCGCGATACCTGATCGCCGCGGTTGTCAAGTCCGCGGAACAGAAGCGAGGTATGCACATACGGCTCGCCCAGACAGTAATCGGTAAACGCAAGCGCGGATTCCGCCGCCAGACGCAGATCGGCAAGCGCTGCATCCGTATTTCCGTTTTCCGCCTCATATACCGCCAGATGCAGATGCGCATCCTGCACATCATTATGGAAAAAGCCGATGTCGCCGTCCTCGTAAAACAAATCAAACAGTGCAAGAACCTTGCGCATCCGCTCTGCCATTTCGCCGCGGCTGTAGAAGTCGGCACCGCTGTCATCGGTAAAGTTCCACATCATGCGGCGGCGGATGTAGTGCAGTACGTCGAACAGCAGCCACTGCTCCGCGCGGATGCGTTCGTCCCCCGACAGAATCGTCGGCATGACAAAATTGCGTGCATCCGCCATGTCGGGAAGCCGAGCGATCATAGCATCTGCGCGCGCCCGGTCGCCGTCCTCTGCATAACACTTTGCAAGGGATGCGATGGCAGGATAGCGCAGATTGTCGTCGGTGCAGGCGGCAAGCGTCCGTTCATTGCGGCGGATGCAGGCCTCGCGCATCTCGTGTGCTTCCTCCTCGGAATACAGTCCCTGCGAAATGCAGACGAAGACCGAATAATTGAGGAAGTTCATAATTTCAAAATCGTCGGGAAAGCGTGCAAGTGCGGCAGAAAACGCCTCTGCGGCTTCTCTGTGATGTCCTGCCTGTGCCAGCTTCTGCGCGGCGGAAAACAGTTCATCCCGGACTTTTCGTCTTTGTGCCGTGTCAATGCCAAGCAGGGTATCGGCACTGATATCAAAATAGGTGCAGATGGCGGGAATCTGCGACAGATCCGGTGCTGTCCGGTCATTTTCCCATTGGGAAACCGCCTTTGCGGAGACACCGAGCACCTCGGCAAGCTCCTCCTGCGTCAGGTCACGTCCGCGGCGCAGGGTTTTGATGGTTGTTCCGATTGACATAATTTTTCTCCTTGTCTGTTTTCAGGTTTGGATGCATCCTGCTACTATGATATCAGAAATTTCGTGAAATCACAAGGAACCGTTTTCAGAAAGAAAAGTAAGCATGGCTTACCACTCATGCAGCAGAAAGGGGTTGTTGCATTTGAAAAATCATTGAGCAAATGATAACTCCCTCAGTCAAAAAAAAGACGCAGAAGCGTCTTTTTTTTGCCAGCTCCCGGCATCAATCCCTGGATTGATGCGTTAGAGGGAGCCTAAAATAAGCCTCCCTCTGCCGAGGGAGGTGGCTCACCTTCGGTGAGCCGGAGGGAGTTTTTGACACATTGATCTAAATGCAACAGTCCCTTTGCATTGATTGATTTATTTTTCTTCCCAGCCGCACCGGAACAGCGCCGCAAACAGGCAGTAATGGCGGATCAGAATTTCCTCCGCACCAAAGCAGTTTGCCTCACACAGACCTTCGTTTGACTCATAGGTCGACGATACTGCGCCGCAGATGTGGTGAATCGCCGTTGTCAGATTGAACGAAGGCGGCGGAAATCCGGGATTGGTGTCCTTAACCGGAATGACATACGTTTTGTAGCCGCGCTCCGCTTCCAGTGCCGCGGTCGCCACCGCCAGATTGTGCACGCCTTCTTTTGTATACTGCGGAACGTAGTCCGGCTGCAGAAGCATATTGGTGGAGTTGGAGCCGCCGTGCAGACCGATGACACATTCCGGTGCTTCCTCGTCGATAAGTTTCATCAGCGCGCGGGTTTCCTCTGCCATCGGTGCAAAAAAGTTGTCGTGCATCAGATTGATGCCGTCGTCGTTGTAGTACGCGCCGAGATAGCCTGCGGCATCCTTGATCGGGTGGATCATCTTGCACTGGGGCCAGCCGCAGAGGGTGCCGTCCTTCCATGTACCCTGTCCGTAATAGCGCAGACCGTAGCCGTCAGCGTCGTGCGGTTCTCCGAGCATGGAATCGGCGGGACAGCGGCGGCGGCCGTCCATATTGTAAATCGGCACGATAATCAGACGCGGCTGCAGCGCATCAAACGCCTCGGTCACCATCGGAACGGCCTCCCCGCGCAGATCAACGCCGGTTTCCAGCAGGGTCAGCAGGTTGGCAATGCCGCAGACACCCTCGGTCTCCTGCCCGTGCGTTGCGCCGATGATCATGATCGTTCTGCGCTTGCCCTCTCGGTCGGCGTAATATTTCGGATGCTTGGCACCGCAGGCGGAGGAATAGTTTGCCTGTCTGTGATAGTCTTCTTTTTCTCCGTAGGTGATATACGGGATCTCATATCCGCCGGCAGAGGTGCACAGCGTATGGACCTCCCCGCGCTTGCAGGAGGCAAGGATGGCGGCGATGTCGTCCGGTTCCGTGATCCACCACGGGTACGTTGCTTTTGTATTCAGCATATGGGATACCTCTCATGATGATATTGTTGATACCTTCATTATAGCACAGCATCTCTGTGCCGTCAAGGGTGCTGTACCAGATCACAATGAAAAAAACGGCACATTCCGGAAAATAATTTACAAAAAGTTCAAACCCTATTTCTATCCTTTCTATGCGCCTGTGGTACAATATACCGTAGATCAACGAAAACACAGGGGAATCTGCCATGTTCGGATACATACGTCCGCTTGCCGCCGAGCTGCGGGTAAAGGAATACGCTTACTACCGCGCAGTTTATTGCGGTGTCTGCAAAAGCATGGAAAAGACCGTCTCACCGCTGCTGTCCATGACGCTGCGGTATGACTACGTTCTGCTCGTCATGGTACGTATGCTGCTGTCCGGCGAAACCGGTTCTCTGCAGGCGGCGCGCTGTCTTGCCAATCCGTTCCGCAAAAAAACAGCGCTGTCCGACAGCGAAACACTCCGCTACACATCCCGTGCCGCCGCGCTTCTGACGCATTACGGTGTGCTCGACAACATCGCCGATGAACACGGCATCAAACGTCTTGCCTACCGTCTGCTGTCATCCCCTGCCGCCGCCATGCGCCGAAGGGCACTGCGGCAGGATACATCCCTCGTTCCGCTGGATGAGCGCCTGCGCACAAGCCTGTCCGCGCTTGCCGCGCTGGAACAGGCGGGTGAGCCCTCCCCGGATGCTGCGGCGGAACCGTTCGGCATCCTGCTCGGCGCCATGTTTGCCCACGGTCTGGCCGGCACCTCCGCCCGGATCGCCGATACCGTCGGTGCGGCCGTCGGACGATGCATCTATCTGTTGGATGCGGCCGACGATGCACCGGAAGATGAAGCGGCGGGCGCTTACAATCCGTTTGTCAGACAGGCCTCCGCGGAGGGGATTCCCGTGCGGGACTATCTGCAGACCCACCGCGCGCGCATCGAAAATGCAGTCCTGCTGTCCTGTCAGACGGCATACCGCGCACTGCTGCTGGCGGACGGGTACGAATCCCATCCGGCATGGCCGTGCATTGAAAATCTGCTGCAGCTCGGCATTCCCCATACCGCAAAACAGGTGCTTGACAGCCCCGGACGGCCGCTGTCCCGCAGCGACCCGGCATTCCCGACAGAAAACACACAGTAAAAACAGAAATACAACAGAAATCAGAGGATACAACCACCCATGACCGATCCCTACAAGGTACTCGGCGTCTCCCGTGACGCGACCGACGACGACATCAAAAAGGCTTACCGTGCGCTGGCACGCAAATACCATCCCGACAATTATGCCGGCTCCGATCTTGCCGATCTTGCCGGTGAGAAAATGAAGGAAATCAACGAAGCCTACGACACCATTCAGAAGGAACGCGCAAACAGGACCGCATCCGGCGGATATACCGGCGGCGGTTATGGCGGCGGTTATGGCGGCAGCTACGCAGGCAGTACCGGCAGTACGTATTCCGGAGGCGGAACAGCCGCGCTGAACCGTGTCCGCATGCTGATCAATTCCGGGCGTTTTTCCGAAGCCGGCATTCTGCTCGACAGCATCCCGGCAGGGGAGCGCGGTGCAGAATGGAACTACTTAAAGGGCTGTACGCTTCTGCAGCGCGGATGGTATCACGATGCGCAGAAGTACTTTGAGATCGCCTGTTATATGGATCCGGCAAACGCTGAGTATCAGGCGGCACTGCAGAATATGCGCAGCTCGGCAGGACAGTACGGAAAAACCTACGCAAACGTCGGCGGCTGCTCAACCTGCGATCTTTGTTCGGGGCTTGTCTGCGCCGACTGTCTGTGCGAATGCTGCGGCGGCGATCTTCTGCGCTGCTGCTGATCCGGCATATAAAAAACCAATCCATCCTCCGGGATGCTGCAAACTCTGCCCGCAGCATCCCGTTCTTTTTGATTTTTTTGCTCCGATTGCCATAAAATCATATGAAAATATCTGAAAAGCTCTTGCAAAACCACAGAAAATTTGTTATACTGTTATCAACAAATATGCACGCCACAAATCTATGAAAGAAGGATATCTGTAATGAAAACAAATCTGATCCGCACAGCCTCTTTTCTGCTCGCAGCTCTGATGACCCTGCCGACGCTTGCATCCTGCGGCGGTGACGGTACCGCTGTCACGACCGATGCTGTCACGACAGGCGTCGAATCCGAGGTGGAAACCATCGACCCCAATGACCGTTCCCAGACCAAGGACTCCCTGCCTGAAAACCTCGACTTCGGCGGCAGAAAATTCACGGTTTACTGTTCCTCTACTGCAAGAAACGAGGAATTCTACGCAGGTCTTGGCGAGGAAACCGGTGAAATCGTGGAAGACGCAGTGTACCGCCGCAATCTGTCTGTGCAGGACCGTCTGAACATCGTCTTCCAGTCCGACTCCTATGATTTCGGCTGGAACCAGATCGCAGGTGAAGTGCAGAAGCTCGTTATGGCAGGTGACCCCACCTACGACCTGTTCCTCGGATCCCAGGCCGGTGTCACACAGCTCGTTACCGAAAACTGTTTTATCAACGCATATGACATCGAATACCTTGACTTCTCCCAGCCGTGGTGGAACAACAACTTCATGAACGAGCTGGCTGTCGGCTCCGACTACCGCTTCTATCTGACCGGTGACTTCTTCATGGATGCACTGTACTGGACCCGTACGCTTTTCTTCAACAAGAAGCTGTATGCAGACTACTACGACAATGCCGATGAGCTGTACAAAGAGGTTCTCGACGGCAAGTGGACGATTGACCGCATGGCACAGATTTCCAAGGACGTTTACGTTGACCTCAACAACAACGGCGTTTCCGATGCGGATGACCAGCTGGGACTTGGCACCTATCTGACCATGTCCTCCACCGACGCATTCGTTTACGGCTCCGACGTTGTCTTCACGACCCGCGACAAAGACGGCTTCATCGAGCTTTCCATGATGAGCGACGATGCGATCACCCTCGCTGAAAAGGTCGTTGATCTCTTCTATCAGCCCGGCACGTACTTCAATTTCGACGGCGACGCTCCCAACCAGAACGTCTTCATCGAAGGCCGTATGATGTTCCTCGGCAACTCCAACTTCGGTGCTGCAAAGGCACTGCGCGACATGAAGGACGACTTCGGCTTCCTGCCGTATCCGAAGTTCGACGAAGAACAGACCGAATACAAGAACCTCGTTCATGACTCCAACCTCCTCGGCGGTATCTCCGCAGCATCCGCGAACCTCGACATGGTCGGTGCTTGTCTGGAAGCCCTTTCCGCCGAAACCTACCGCTACGTCACACCCGCATGGTATGAAACCGCGCTGAAGGTCAAGTACTCCCGTGACGACCTGTCCTCCCAGATGATTGACCTCATCAAGGATTCCGCAACCACCAACTTCATTTATGCATACAACTATGCCATCAACGGCATGGGTCTGATCTACCGTGATCTCGTCACCAAGAACAACAAGGACTTCGCCTCTGCCGTCAAGAGCAAGGAAAAGGCAGGTCTGAAGCAGCTGGAAAAGGTTCTCGACGTCTTCCGCGGCATCGAAGGCTGATTCCCAATCCATCCAAAAACTTAACGAGGTGTCCTACATGAAACAGAATCTTCTCCGTGCAGCAGCATTCCTGCTTGCTGCCCTGATGACAGTCCCGGTTATGACCTCCTGCGGCGACAGCACAGATACGCCGTCCGCCGATACCACCGGTGCCGCTGAAACAACGGCGGAAACCGTTGACCCCAATGATCGCTCCCAGATCAAGGACAATCTGCCCGATGACCTCGATTTCACCGGCCGCACCTTTACAACGCTGGTCGCTTCCCCGGGTGACCAGGGACCGTTCATCGCAGGTGTGGAAGAATCGACCGGCGATATTGTCGAGGATGCAGTCCTCGCACGCAACCGCGCCGTGGAAGAGAGACTCGGCATTGATCTCGTTTTCGATGTCCGCACAGACATTGACGGCAGTACAATTGATGCGGAAGTGTCCAAATTCCTGCTCGCGGGTGACAGCACACACGATCTGTATACCGGTCACCAGTGGGGTCTGACCAAGCTGCTGGTGAACGGCGGCATCGTCCCCGCAGAAGACCTTGACCACATCGAGCTTTCTCAGCCGTGGTGGTGGAAGGATTATATGGATGAGCTGTCGCTGGGCGGCGAAACGCACTACTATTTTGTCGGCGACTTCTTTTTGCACGCACTCCGCTCCGCGCGTGTTGTCATTTTCAACAAGGAGCTGTATGCCGATTATTATGACGATGCAAACAAGCTGTATGAGGTTGTTCTCGACGGAAAATGGACCATCGATCATTTTGTTGAACTGGCAAAATCCGTCTACATCGACTTAAACAATGACGGTAAGACAGACGGCGAGGACCAGCTCGGCTTCTGCTCCTGGGCTACTATGGCATCCACCGACCCGTTCGTTTACGGCACGGACATCGAATACGTCAAGCGCACAGAGGACGGCGGCATCGAATTTACAATGATCTCCGATGATGCGGTTACACTCTGCAATAAGCTGGTCGATTTCTTCTGGAAGGACGGCACCTTCACCAAAAACACCAGCGACGAGGAACAGTATGCCATGTTCGAATCGGGACGTGTGTTGTTTATGGGCAATGCCTCCCTTGCTTCCGTTGAAAAGATCCGCGACATGGAATGTGATTTCGGTATTCTTCCCTGTCCGAAATTCGATGAAGCACAGGAGAATTACCGTACACTCGTGCATGACGGCGGCTATCTCGGTGCCGTCAACGGCAACTCCGCGAACCTTGATATCGTCGGCGCAGTCCTGGAAGCGCTGAATTCGGAAACCTACCGTTCCGTCACACCTACCTATTACGAAACCGCGCTCAAAGTCAAGTACACCCGTGACGATACCTCGGCGCAGATGATCGACATGATCCACGATACGCTGATGACCAACTTCATCTATGCGTACAACTATGCGCTGTCCGACATCGGTCTGCAGTACAGAAAGCTGATTACAAACAATTCCAAGGAATATGTTTCCACAATCGAGAAAACGCTCAAGGCTGCAGAAAAGAAGCTGGAAGCTCTGTCTGATGTATTTGCAGGAAACTGATTCTGCCGGATAACAGTTCTTTGAAAGGAATCACACTGCTATGATCAATCACGCAATCCGCACAGCAAGTATCCTGCTTGCTGCACTGCTTACCGTTCCTGCCGTCGTTTCCTGCGGAGATTCTGCGAATACTGCCGACACAGCCCATACCACAGATACTGCCGCGGCAACAGAAGCAGTAACCGTTGATCCGAATGACAGAACACAGATCAAGGACTCCCTGCCCGACGGTCTCGACTTCGGCGGGAAAACATTCCGCATTTACAATGCCATCGAATCACATCAGATCTATTATGAGGAATCCGAGGCGCTTGCCGGTGACGTGGTCAATGATGCTGTTATGCGC
>JAFTLK010000054.1 GCA_017455975.1 Clostridia bacterium
CCGATGGTTTCCGCGACGGGAGCAGACAGCATCAGCGTCACATTCGCGCCGAAGGTATAGCCGCAGTCGTTGTTTTCAAGCAAGGTTTTGGGAGTCGGATAACAGTTTTGTAAGTACATAATAACCTCCACAATATTTATATAGTTCATTACCGATTGTGCTTCTGTCCGAACAAACAGTAATTGAAATCACACCAGCAATACAGTTTCCAATGCGATATATAATTTTCCCAAGTTATGGTTTGCGCCATGAAGTCCTTCCACTTCATATCCGCTCGATTCCAGAACATCGCCCGCTTCAAGGAAATCATACAGCTCCAAATGGAAAAAATCACAAACGGACTGTACACCGGCGACTTCCATTTCCACTGCAATGCATCCCTCTTCTTTTCGTTTCGCCACCAGACCTGCCGTCTCCCGGATCATGGAATCTGTCGTCCAGACTTTACCAAGCACATACGGAACGCCCATTTTATCGAATATCGCCGCCAGCTTATGGCTGTTCCTGATTTCGATATAGTCTGCCGGTTCCGCAAAATAATAGGAGCATCCCTCGCCGCGATAGCTTTCTGTCGGGATAATGAACTTACCTTCTGTTTTTTCCCGATTCAGACTACCGCAAGAGCCGAACATCACAAATTTCGTGGCTCCGACAAGCCAGTTTGCCTCATAACACAGGCACGATGCCAATGCAGAACCGATTGCCGTCAGATAAAAAGCGATATCCGACCCTTTATAATTCATTTTGTAAATCGGAATATTCCCGTTACAGGCGGTAAACTGCGCGATTTCTTCACACTCATAGGTTTCGAGCAAATGCGTATGGATTTCTTTTGAAAAGATAATCAGGCATTTATCAACAATATGCTTTTGTTCTCCGTAAAAATCCTTCAAATGAATGATCGGTTCTGTTTCGATATCATAACAATCTGTAATCATAGCTTTTCTCCAGTTTATCAAGTTTCATTGACTGATGTCATTATATCATAGAAATATGAATAAATAAAGACAACCGCACCGCGATTGATCGGTATCTGTGATGCCCGGCATTTGCAATGACGGCATTCGCAATGCCGGCAGCCGCGATAATATTTACCCATCGAAAAATTTTTCAAAATAGGTTGCAATACCGATGAAAACATGGTATAATTAGATATTCATATTTATTTCATACCCAAAAGGAGTACAACAAACATGGAAGCAAAAATTCTCGCCACGGTCGGCACAAAGACCATTACGGAAGCGGATGTCGATGCATTTATCATGCAGCTCGGTCAGCGCGGTCAGGCATATCAGAACCCGCAGGGCAGAGCGATGGTGCTCGAGCAGCTGATCAACAAGGCACTGCTGGTGCTCGACGCAACCCGCAACCTCTATGAGCGCGATCCCGAATTCAAGGCAGAGCTTGCACGCGTCAAGGAAGACCTCCTTGCCAACTATGCCGTCGAAAAGGCTGTCCGCGATGTCCGTGTCAACGACGCCGACGTTGAGGCATACTACAACGAAAACAAGGCACAGTTCGTACAGGGTCCGACCGTCAACGCAAGCCACATTCTCGTCGAATCCGAGGAAAAGGCAAACGAGATCCTCGCAAAGATCAACGCAGGCGAAGTCACGTTTGAAGACGCTGCAAAGGAATTCTCCTCCTGCCCCTCCGGCAAGGAAGGCGGTTCGCTCGGTGACTTTGGACGCGGTCAGATGGTTCCCGAATTTGACGAAGCGTGCTTCACAATGGAAGTCGGTGCCATTTCCGTACCCGTCAAGACCCAGTTCGGCTACCACATCATCCGTCTGAACTCCAAGGGTGAGGAAACCGAAATGGCGTTTGATGCCATCAAGGTGCAGCTCAAGGAAAAGCTGATGCAGGACAAGCAGCAGGCGGCATACCAGTCCAAGCTGAATCAGCTCAAGATTCTGTACCCGGTTGACCGCGCATCCCTTTAATCCAACCTTGTGTAGGGGCGATTCACGAATCGCCCGCTGTACACTTTCCGGTGTCCGGCGGAGCTTTTCCTGTTTCGCTCCTTTTGTTATAGAGAAAGGAAGCTGACCATGGAAGACTTAAAAAACATGCAATTTTCCGACGAGGAATACGCGGCGTATGTGCGCCTGACCTCGATGTCGGACAACGGTCCCGATGACATCCGCCGCGCGGAGATGCTGGGGCTTGGCGGCAAGAACATTCTCGTCGCGCCCGGTGCGATCATCCGCGTTCCGGACATGAGAGAGAAATTCGGCAGCGACATTTTCGTCGGTCTGTACGTCTACATCAACGGCGATGTCACCGTCGAGGATCATGTGCTGATCGGTCCGCACTGCTCGATTGCTGCAGGAAACCACAAGTTCGATCCGGCGACGGGCTACTTCTCCGCACGTACCAACGGCGATTACGACAATTCCATCGTCATCGGCTGGGGCTCGTGGCTGGCAAGCAACGTCACGGTCACAGCAGGCGTGAAGATCGGACGCGCAAACCTCGTCTGTGCCGGTGCCGTTGTCACCCGTTCGACCCCCGATTACGCGATCATGGCAGGCATCCCGGCAAAGCTGGTCGGACAAATCGATCCCGAAACGGGGAAATACATCTGGTTCTCCGAGAAAAACAAAGAGGAAGAATAGGGCATCCAACGAGAGCAAACGCAAAATCATCAAAAATCAAAGAAAAAAATTGCAGATATGTGCGCTGGATGACGACTCATCCGTCACGCTTCGCGTGCCACCTTCCCTCACCAGGGAAGGCTTTCTGTGCGAACCGTCCCCACAATCCCCGGTCATTCACGCAATTTCACATTCCCCCTACATCTCACACCCACCGAGGTACACATCATGTCAAACGATACACATTCTATGTTTAACGATACACAATCTGTATCCTTCCCGCAGGAACGGCAGAACCACTGGCAGGTCTTTCCGTATCCGACAGACGGCGTGACCGTTTACGAAAACCCGCCGGCGTTTGTCTGGCTGCCGGCGGAGCAGGATACCGACCACAAAACGCCGTATACCGTAACGCTGGAAACCGCCGACGGCACGCAGGTGCTCTGTGAGACGGTCTTCGGCAATACGTTCGTGCCGGACAGACTGCTTCCCGCCGGTGACTACCGCTGGAATCTGTCGTCAGACGATGCCGTGCGCGGATGGGAATCCTTCACGGTTGCCGAAAACGCCATTCCCTTTCTGCGTCCGACCGTCGATGAGGTGCTCTCCGGTATCCCCGCCGAACGTCCGCGCCACCTCTTCTCGGTCTCTGATATTGCGCATCTGCAAAAGACCCGTGCCGACGCGCTCGATACCCTGCGCCGCAACATCGCCGAAGCGTACAAAGACGGGCTTCCCGCACGTCCTATGTATCACACAGACGAAACGGCACTTCCGTACCGCGAATACTTCGGGCGTTTCCGCGACTTCTGCGACCGCAATCTCGTTGCCTGTGCGCTTGGGTATTATCTGCTGGATGACAAGGATGCCGGCGCCTTTGCAAAGAAGCTCTTTCTGCACATCTGCGATTGGAATCCCGGCGGCCCCTGCTCTCTCTGCGGTCCGTGGGGAGACGAGGTCGGGCTGTCCTGCGCACGGTGCTTCCCGGCGGTCTTTGATCTGCTCGCCCCCTTGATGGACGCAAAGGAACGCGCATATGCCGCACAGGCGGTCATCGCGTATGCGCTGCAGTGTGAGGATCGGCTGCAGCGACTCGACTACATGAAAAACCCCGGCAATTCCCACGCAGGACGCCTGCCGGCTTATCTTGGCGAGGCGGCGCTGTCGCTGTGGGGAGAACCCGGCATCGATCCCAGGATGCTCCGCAGATGGCTTTCGTATGCCCTGCAGATTTACGGCGGTATGTTCCCGTTCTTCGGCACACCGGACGGCGGCTGGGCAGAGGGCACGTTCTACGCGACCAGCTACACCAAATGGTATCTGCCGCTCTTCTCCGCCGTTGCACGTTATTCCGGAAAATCGTTCTTTGACCGCCCGTTCTACCGCAATTTCGCGCGGTATCTGCTGCACTTTTCCCTTCCCGACCATGAGCTGCATCCGTTCGGCGACGGCTACTGGTGCTCCCCGGAATCCCCGGAGTGGCCCGGCTTCTTTGCGCAGAACCCGTTCCGCGTTTATGCGGATATTTCGGGGCTGGACGAGGCATGCGCGTATGACCGCCGTCTGTCCGCGCAGAACCTCTATTCCCTGCACCTGCTCGATGTCTTCCTGCCGACCGATGCGCTCATCCGTCATGACGGCTTCACAAAACAGCCGACCGATGCCGATGCGTTCCCCGATGCCGGATTTGTCTCCCTGCACAGCGGACGGCAGAATCCCGCATCTGATCTGCACCTGATGGCGCGTGCATCGAAGTTCGGACCCGGCAGCCACCGTCAGCCGGACAACGGCTCGTTTGCGCTGTTCTCGGGCGGCACGGCACTCCTCTGTCCCTCCGGCTACTTCGGACGCGCCTACGGAACAAAGCACCATATGCAGTGGCTCAATTCCACGAAAGCCCACAACGCCATCCTCGTCGACGGGATCGGACAGGACTTTTCCGATTTCCGCCACACCGGCAAAATCGTCTCCTGCGGCATGGACGGCGGTCAGCGGACAGCCGTGCTCGATCTGTCCGATTCTTACCCGATGCTGCAGACATGGGTGCGTACCTTCCGTATCACCGATGCGCATACCGTGGTCATCGAGGACACCATCACCGCCGACCGTCCCGTGGAGATCACCTATCCTCTGCATATGCTCTCAAAGCCTGCCGACAGCACCGCCATTGAGTCCGATGTTCCGCCGATGTCGCTGTCCGTCATGCGCGGCGGCAAGCTGCTGCGCGTGACCCCGGACGACGGATGCTTTGTCTCGCTTTCCCTCTCTGACCGCTTTGATGTCGATCTCAACGAAGGAGAGCCGGATGCGTACCATGTCCGTATGCCAGATCAGTACCATGCGTATTACAAAACGGAGAAAAAGTCCGAGCATCACCTGCGCGTGGTGTTCAGGGTATATCAGATGTAAATCGCTGCACATAATTGTTTATCGTTACACATTCAATATCAAGACAGGAGCTGTCCGAACGTGTTTGTCCGTGACAGCTCCTGTCTTTCTTGTTTACTTCTCCAAAATTACCAGTTCTCCGCGCCGGATATACGCAAACCGACCGTGACAGCTTGTCTCGCAGTCCGCAGGATCGTCGGTTATCCGCGTGACCGTCAGCGGCGCAATCATCTTGTCAACCACACCGATGACAGCGGTTTCGTTCACATACGGCAAAAGCAGATACAGCCGGAAGTCATCCTGGTTCTCAAGTGTAAAGCGATACACATCATTGACACCGATGATCTTCCATTCCCCGGTGAAATATTCGTAAACAGCATACTGATCGGCGCCCTCCAATCCCCATACGTCAGACGGCGCAAAGGCACCCTCGACAGCCGTATCCTCCTCGGACAGGTCAAACGCCGCGATCACGCCGCATCTGCCGTCACAGCAGGTATTCTGGACAAGGAACGCCGCCCCGCTGTGCTCGGGATCACGCGCAAGATCGGCTTTTGACGGCATCGCCGGGCGGTCACAGCGCAGGATTCTGCCGTCATCGAGCGCAAGCGGACGGAGAATTTCCGCACGGGAGCGTCCGAGCTGGTCAGAGACGTAGATCGGACCGCCGGAAATGGCGCGCAGGACAGAGTTTTTGACCGCCTGTCCGTCGTCGGTCCACCACATATCCCAGTCGCAGGTGTGGAACTGTCCCTGCACAAACGAATTGTACGCGCACTGCAGGATGTGCTTTTTGAACCACGCGCGATCCTCCGGCTTGAAGTCGTCGGAGCAGCGGGAGATGTTGGATGACATGCGGTTCCACATATTCTCGCTCGCCATACCCATACAGTTGATGATCGCGCCGTCAAAGTGCACACCGACCGATGCTTCAATCGCACTCGACAAGGTCTTTGCCGTCCGACCGATCGGTTCGATGCCGCGGTAATGCGCACGCATGCAGCTCTGGAAGTCGATTTTGACAAAGTCGGCACCGCAGGCTTTCAGAAAATCATGGAACTTCTGATAGAACAGGTACATTTTGCCCGGCTCCGGCGAGGGAATCCACCGACCGTCGGGACGCTGAATCAAAAGGTCTTTGATTTCTGAAAACAGGGGGCTGTCGGGATCGATGCCGCGCCAGTAACCGGTTGCCGGATGCCACATACCGACCGTCATACCAAAGTCATGCATGCGGTCAATGCAATGCGCGAGTCCCAGGGGGAACCGGCGGGGATCCGCTTCAAAGGAATAGAGCGGCGAGGAATGCATCAACCCGACCATATCCCCGAAGGTATCGTACTCCGCATCCCAGAACGGACGCACCTCCGCCCACATATCATCGAGAATCGACCAGCGGACGGGAATCTGCTTCTCGGCAAATTCGGAACACTTGGAAACCAGCCCCTCCTCGTTGACGCGGATCTGCATCGCATCCCACGAGCACCAGCCGAGATATTCAAAGATCTCCGGATACCGCCGTTCCGCACGCACCTTGCCGCCGCGTCCGAGCACAGACAGTCCGACGCGCGCACACTGCTCCATCAGGGCAAACGGATCATCTCCGCACGCATAGCAGAATGCGGGGGCAGTACAGTTCTGCAGCTTGTCGTACCACGAAAACAAGACCGCACACAGTCCGTCCTCACCGCCGCACAGATCGCACTTGTAGTCGTCGGACACCATCGGCAGAAAAAAAGCATAGGTGCCGTCGGTCTTCTCGACAATCAGTCCCTGTGTGCGGTCGGGAACGGCGCACAGATCGGTGCCGAACTGCGGGCGCGACCAGTAATCGGAATACATATAGATGGCGGTATAGCCGCGCAGATCCTCAAAATCCCCCGACAGCCGCAGCGTCACGGCACGGTCGGGATGCAGGGACTGGGGTCCGCGGTTGTGGATGTCGACGGACACAACGGTCACATCTCCGTACACGGTCTGTGCGGTTTTCAGATATTTTTCCGACACACCGCCGGAGGTCGTGGTAAGATACGGACGAATATTCAGCATGACAGAACTCCTTTCATGAGAGATAAAGGTATGATTTCTGCATCATTTCGTTAATGAAACATAGATCACGGCACCGATGACGGCGATCAGGATCAGACCGATGCGCTGCAGAAGAACAAGCTGCGGTTTTGCGGCAAGGGATTCGTTGAGATAATAACGCGTTCCGTCGGTGCGTTTTACCACCCACATGCTGAGCATTTTGTGCATGGCCTCGCGGTCGGAAAGCGTCTGTCCGTCGGGAAACAGGTCATCGACGGTAACGGCCGTATCACGGGACGTCGCTCCCAGCGCGCGGAAGCGCGCATAATAGGTTCCGAATGCACGTTCCATCATCGCGCCATATCCGTTTTTCATGGTCAGATACCTCCAATTGAATTTTTATTTTATTGTATCACACCCGGCCGGTGTTGTCAAGCAGAGCACGGAGATTGCCGGTCGATCTTCGCTCTTTCTCTGCAATTTCAACAAATCCGATTGACACCCGAAAAAATATATGATATACTATATAAAAATACCCAAAAACCAACAGAAACCGCTCAAACGGAGGTTAAACCCATGCACAATATATCCCCCCGCCGCACGCTGACCGCGGTACTTGCACTGCTCCTGCTCGCATCCGCAGCTTCCTGCGCAAGTGATACAACCGATCCGGCATCCGACAGCACCGGTACATCCGCCGATACATCCGTAACCGATTCTGCCGCTGAAACGGAAACCGCATCCCCCGAGACCACAGAGGCCGTCACCACGGCCGCACCGGACCACAGCTCACTCTCCGGCGAAGATGTAGAACCCATTCCGCTGCGCCGCACCGATGACTGGGTCGACTGGGACGCCGACTACAACAACCCCAAGGTCAAGTTCACCGATATCGTTGAGGGTCTGATCTCCCATGATGTGTATGTCGGCCGTGACGGCTGGCTGTTCTACACCGACTCCATCTCCGACTACATCGGCGACAACCTGTACTCCGAAACGATGCTCAAGCGCATTGCAAAGCAGATGCAGGACCGTACCGATTGGTGCCGCGACAACGGCATGGAATTCTATTTCATGATCGCCCCCAACAAAAATACCATTTATCCGGACAAAATGATGAGCTCAATGCAGGAAGGTGAGCAGAAGCGCATCGACCAGGTGTACGATTATCTGGAAGCAAACACGACCGTCAAGTGCATTGATGTGCGTGACGGGCTGATGGCAGAGCGTACCGCCAATCCGGAGGTCGATTTGTATTATCCGCTCGATACCCACTGGAACAACCACGGCGGCTTCATCGCATATCAGGCGATCATGGATGCCGTTCAGAAGGATTTCCCCAATGCACCGAAATTTTCGCGCGAGGACTACCGCATCGACTATTTCGACTCACACTTCAAGGATTGCGCTTACTATCTGGGCTACTACGATACGCTAATGAACGAGGGACCCGTTTACACCAAGCTCGACGGCAAGATCGGCCATGTCACATGGCACGACTGGTCCGGTGAATTCGGTCAGTTTGTGCATGCATATGTCGACGAAAACGGATTTCAGGAGTCCTGCTTCAACATGGGCTATGAAAACCCGCATCAGCCCGATGCGCCGAGCCTGTACATCGTCCGCGACTCGTTCTTCATGGCGATGTCGACCTTCCTGCGCGATTCCTTCTCCGAGGTCACCTCGACCTGGACGACCGATTTCCCGAACCGTGATATCAAGGAAAAAGCACCCGATGTCGTCATTTTTGAGATCATCGAGGCAAAGATGGACTCTGCCTTCGGCTCCAAAACCTTCCGCAACAGCATAAATTAAACTGCCGGCATCCCATCGGCATATGCGGCACAGTTTTCGCCGCACAAAAGAACCGACATGCCCGTGTCGGTTCTTTTTGTATAAACCGTTCATACAGGAGACGCTCATTATGTTCACCATCCACACAAATTTCTGCGGCGGCAACGCCGAACTTCTTTCCGTCACAGAAGATACCGTTGTATTCACCCCCGAGCTGCGCGACACCGAGGGCGATTGGTTCTACTGGGCATTCTGCGTCCGCGGTGCACAGGGCAGAACCGTGCATTTTACCATGGCACCCAAATACTGGGTCGGCTACTTCGGTGCGGCGGTCAGCCATGATCTGTACCACTGGAATTGGAGCGGTGATCCCGATGAGGGACACACCGGCTTTACCTATACCTTCGGTGAGGATGAGAGCTGCGTCTATTTCGCGCATGATATGCTCTATCATCCCTCCCGCTTCTCCCATCTCTGCGAACGTCTCGGTATTCCGATCACATATCCTGTGACCGACCGCGGCGGAACACCGCTGCCGATGGCTGTCATCGGTGAAGGTGAGCACAACATCCTCCTGACCGCACGCCATCACTGCTGTGAGGCAACCGGTGACTACATGATGGAGGGCATACTGACCGAATTTGCCGAAAATCCGATTCCCGGCTGCCGCATTACGGCAATCCCGTTTGTTGATGCAGACGGCGTTGTCCGCGGCGATCAGGGAAAGAACCGCCGTCCGCACGACCACAACCGCGATTATGCCGACGGTCTTTACCCCGGTGTACGGCTGGTGAAGGACATCGTCGGCCGCGGAGATACGGTCTGTGCATTCGACCTGCACTCCCCCTGGCACTTCGGCGGCAGCAATGACAAGCTTTTCATCGTTCACAACAGCAACACCCATATGACAAACGAATTCATTCGTTTCGGACAGATTTTACATGAGATCGTCGCCGACGATCCCGGTGCAATGCTGTACGACACGAAAAACGACATGCCCATCGGCGAATCCTGGAATCAGCCGGGACCGATCAACAAGTCCAACGGCGCATGGTGCGGCAGCCGGCCCGGCGTAAAAATTGCATTCTCTTTTGAAACGACCTACTTCGGTGAATTTGACAACGTGGTAACCCAAGACAAACTCGTGGAAACGGGACGCTGCTTCTGCCGTGCCATCCGTCAATATTTTACCGAAACAGGAGTGCTTTGACTATGAAACGTTGTACTGCGCCCACCGTGCTTCTTCTCACCGCCCTGCTGCTCGCCGCCTGCGGCGAAGCCTCCCACGGCAGCGGCACAGAGGATACCGCATCTCTGTCTGACGATACGACCGGAACCGTGACCGAAGCTGCGTCCGGGGACGAACGCGCACCGTATACCGATATTGCTCCCGAGGTCTGTGATTTCGGCGGGTATACCTACCGGATTTTTGCAAATGACAACACCGACAGCGGCATCAAGCAGTATTATTCATCGGAAGAAACAGGTGACCTTGTCAACGATGCCGTGTTCCGCCGCAACAGTGCTGTCTGCGATCGGTACAACATCAACATTGCGCCCGTTGTCGGCTTCACCCATGAAAATGACCGTGCGACAGCCATTAAGCTTCTGCAGGCAGGCGACGATTTCGCTGATGTCACGGCACTTCTGCTCATTCAGGATTCCATGAAGCTGGCGCAGGAGGGTGCACTGCTCGACTGGAACGACTATCCTGTCCTCCGCACGGATGCACCGTGGTGGGATGCCCGCATCACTGACCTTGAGGTGTACGGAAAGCAGTATGTTGTCACCGGCTGTATTGCAACGGCAGACGACATGCGTCAGATGGTCGTCACCTACAATAAGTCCATCTGGAGCGAGATGGACTACGAAGATCCCTACAACATGGTCACCGAAGGCCGCTGGACACTGGACCGCATGTATGCACTTGCAAAGGATGTTTCGCATGATCTGAACGGTGACGGCGAAATGACAGCGGCGGACCGCTGGGGCATTGTCTCCGAGTCCAAGGCCGCATGGTATCTGTATCTCGGCTCGGGAAAGACCTCCATCCATTATGAAAACGGGCAGTATCTGTCCAATCTGGCCGATGAAACCGGATTTGATATTCTGAACCGGGTCATTGAGATCATGTCCGACACGGCAACTGTCTGCGTCATGAACGACGGACGGCACGAGCGCGAGCTGACCACCGCCGATATCTGGACCGAGGCCAGCAAGATCTTTGAGGAAAGCCGCACCCTGTTCCGCACGGAAACCTTCAACGGCACAGAACGGCTGCGCAATATGGGACAGGACTACGGCGTTCTGCCGATCCCGAAATGGACAGAGGAACAGGATGCCTATTACTGCATGACCAACGACGATATCGGCATGCTGTCGCTGCCGACCACCGTTTCCGATCCGGAGCGCACCGCACTGATCACGGAAGCGCTGGCGTATGAGTCGATGTTCGAGCTGCAGCCAACCTTCTATGAGGTTTATCTGTCCGAAAAGCTCTTGCGCGACGAACAGTCCCGCGCCATGATGGATCTGACGCTGGCATCCAAATTCTACGATATGGATTACTGCTTCGGTGCGCTGACCGGCATGTCCTCCGCCATGGAAAGCATGGCAAAAACAAAGAAGAACCAGCTGGCCTCCAAGGCGGCTTCTCTGGAAAAGAACGCACAAAGCAAAATCGACAAGTTCCTCTCTGCACTGTCCGATTAAGCATCCGGCGAACCGTCCGATATCCGCACAGAACACAAATAGGAAAGGGTATATACAACATGAAACGATTCTACATATCCGCACTTCTGCTCACCGCACTGCTCACAGCCTCCTGCGGCGACAGCACCGCCGGTGTCACCGAGGAATCAGACACCGCAGATACACAACAGACAGAGGAAACAACTGCCGCCGTAACCGAAGATGTGCGTGCACCGTATGCCGATCAGGCACCGCGCATCGAGGACTTCGACGGATATGAGTTCCGGATCTTTGTCCACGACGGCACAAAATACGACTCCGACGAGGAGACCGGTGAAATCGTCAACGATGCCATCTACCGCCGCAACAAGGCAGTGGAAGAAGCATACAACATCAACATTTCCACCGTTTCCGGTTTCGGTCACGACGAGGACCGCGGACTTGCCATGCAAAGCATTCAGGCAGGCGACGACTTTGCCGATGTTCTGGGGCTGTTCCTCATCAACAGCTCGATGATCTGTGCGCAGGAGGGCGCTCTGCTCGATTGGAATCAGTACACGGACATCCGTCTTGACGCACCGTGGTGGGACGAACGCATCACCGACCTTTCCGTCTACGGAAAGCAGTATGTCCTTGCCGGTGATATCGCAACCGCCGATGACCTGCGCCAGATGGTCGTCACCTACAACAAGGCGATCTGGAACGAAATGGACTATGAGGATGCCTATACCATGGTATGGGACGGCCGCTGGACGCTTGACAAAATGTACAGCCTCTCAAAGGATGTCTCAAAAGACCTCGACGGTGACGGCAAGATGACTGTCGCCGACCGCTTCGGCATGCTCTCCGAGACAAAGGCCGCGTGGTATCTGTTCCTGGGTTCGGGCCAGAAATCCATCATATACGACAACGAGACCTATCTGTCCAATCTGTCCGACGAGAAAAACTTCGACGTCATGAACCGTGTCATCGAGATCATGAGCGACATGCAGAATGTCTGTGTCATCAACGACGGCAAGCATAACAGCGAGCTGACCACGGGAGGCGTCTGGGAAGAAGCGAGCAAGATCTTTGAGGAAGGACGCACGCTGTTCCACACGGAGACCTTCAACGGCACGGAAAAGCTCCGCAACATGGGACAGGATTACGGTGTTCTGCCGATCCCGAAGTGGACGGAGGAGCAGGAGGAATACTACTGCATGACCAACGATGACATCTGTGCCCTCTCCCTGCCGACCACATCCACCGACCCCCAACGCACCGCGCTGATCACAGAGGCATTGGCGTATGAGTCCATGTTTGTGCTGCAGCCGACCTTCTATGAGGTCTACCTGTCCGAAAAACTGCTGCGCGACGAACAGTCCCGGCAGATGATGGATCTGGTGCTCTCGTCCAAGTTCTATGATATGGACTTCTGCTTCGGTGCGATCACAACCATGTCCTCCGCGATGGAAAGCATGGCAAGCAGCAAGCAGAACAAGCTCTCCTCCCGCATCGCTGCCATCGAAAAGGGGGCACAGAAGCGTATCAATAAATTCCTCGACGCTCTGCAGGATTGATGTACCGACGGTCTACCGCAAGGTGCTGATGTCCGGCGAGTATCTGATGGCAAAGCACACCGTTCTGAATACGCCGATTACCATTTATTGATTACAAAAGAATGCCGCTCCCACAACGGATTTTCCGTCTGTGAGAGCGGTTTTGTTATTTATTCGATACGATCAAGCTGTGAAACCAGCTCTTTAAACCAAGATCGATCTCGGTATATCTCATAGCATGACCACATCATTTCCTCACGAAGTGCTCTTACCATTTGTTTGTGATCGGTCGGTGTATCCGCAATCTGCCAGCCATACACCAAAGGATGCTGGAGTGTGTGCGCATGTATGCTTATTGATCTGACCGCACAGGCAACCGCGCGCGTGAGATGCTTTCGTACAATAGCTTCATCTTTTCCGAGTGCTGTTTCATCTTCTGCAATACACCGATGAAGAATACAAAGATGCTGCAAAGATTCATAACTCATATCATCCCCTGGAAACACAAGCTCAAAAATATTTGCAACAGCCAGATTGACCTTTTGCACATAATCATCACCATTGCATTTCACACCGACCTGATTCTATCGCATCGCCATGTAAAACAGCTTATCAAAAAACCAATGATTTGCAAACCGAAAATCTCCGACCAACCATTCTTCATTATCCTCAATCTGCATAAACATCATTTCCTGCGAATGCATGATCGAATGTGCTCTCCACACCCATTCCTTTGCTTTTTCCGTATTTCCGTTTTCATAATAGGTGCGGGAAACCTGTCCGATCGCCTGCCCCTGATAATAGCTGTCCAGCATGGGATCGTTTTGTGTGTTGTACAGCTCTGTACCGAGTTCTATGATTTCCTTTTGATATTTCACTTTATCCGTATCAAAATAAACCGACATCAGCATTTCCTTCACTGCGGGATTATTCGGCATTTTTTTATATGCTTCTAACCAGATCGGAATGATTTCTTCTCTTTTTCCGTTTCGGAACATATCCTCGGAACGCCGACTGCAATCTTCAAAATATGCTCTTTCATCTATCTTTTCCACCTGTAATAGTTCGTCGACTGTGATACCAAAATACCGTGAGATATCGGGCAGCAGCGAAATATCCGGGGATGTGATTCCGTTCTCCCACTTGCTGACCGCTTGATAGGAAACACCAAGATAATCGGCGAGTTTTTCCTGTGATACTTGTTTCGCTTTCCGGAGTGCTTTTAATTTTTCTGCAAGGCTCATACTCATTATGACAGTTCCTTTCTTTGTTTTTACAGCTGCATATACAGTATATCACAAATAACCGTATGAAACAATAACCCGGATTTCTGTTTTTTGGCGCACACCTCAACCATATTACGAAATACTAACACGAAAGCTGACACAAGGAAACTGCTGCAAGCACATCATAGGATGGACTTACAGCAGTTTCATATCATAGTATCAGAATGTATCAGCCAAGCAGTACAACCGGCAGATAGCCTGCGGTCGGGCGGCCCTGCGCGATGACTTCAAGCACGGGACGGTTGACCGCATCGACATGCGCACCGGCGGTGATCGTGAAGGTCACAGAGGCGGTTGCATCACTGTGCATGGAGAGGTGCGGCAGATAGAGATCACGTCTGCCGCCGGAAACGGTGAAGCCGTCGGGCAGGAGCCAGCGCAGGCGCAGATGCTTGGGATCATTGAACGTACGGTTGTTGCGGAAGAAAACCGTTACGTTAACAGACTCGCCTGCCGCAATGACAGGATCGCCTTCAAAGCGCACCTCGCCCTTGCCCCAGATAAAATCATATTCATAGGAGGAACCGGGCTTATCGCAGAGCGTTTTTGCATATGCACCGTTTGAGAAGTAGTTGATGTCGCCTTCATCGGCCGAGCAGGGATCGTCGGAGATACGGACATGGCCGACATGATTTGCCTTCAGTGTAACCTCGATCATGTTGAAAACACGGTCGGTCAGCTCGGTACAGGTCGTCGGCGTGCCATAGAGAGACCCCTTATTGACAGCAACGGTCGTGATACCGTCGCCGATGTAGGATGCCCAGTCCTCGGGAATGCCCGCAGTACCGTACATGATGCCCCACAGTGCGCCGAGCGTTGCGCCGGTACAGTCGGTATCGTCGCCGCAGTTGATGGCAAGGATCATCGAGCGCTTGAAGTCCCCGCCGCCGTACAGCATACCGAGCATGGAGAACGCGACATTGGCCGGAGCTTCAAACCAGCCCAGGTCCGCGGAATCCTCCACGAGCTTGTTGCGTGCGTCCTTCCAATCAACCCCGTTGTCATAACAGTCAAGCAGCAGCTTGATGGAACGCGCCATACGGCAGTCTGCCGGAATCTTGGAAAGACCGATGTTGATGAGCGTACGGATATCGGAAATCACGAATGCTGCGGATTCCATTGCCGCGACAAAGATCGCCGCATAGGTACCCTCACCCGCACCGTGGTCGACGCAGGCGTCTTCTCTTGCGTAACGGATGGCAGCGTCGGGTGCGGCGGGTGCCATACAAGCCCAGACCTCGGTACGGATCCATGCGCCGTTGGAATGCTTCCAGGTATTCATATATTCGCCGGACAGCGGCGGCATCAGTCCGGAGCGCATATTGTTCTTGCCGATGCCGTATTCGTTCCATTCCGGCGGAATGAAGTTCATCCAGCATTCGCCGAGAATCTTTGCGTCAACGGAATACGGACCAAAGGTTTCCATCGCGTGCAGCCAGACGAGCTGCAGGTCAAGGTCGTCGTTTGGCAGAACAACACCTGCGGGCGTGGAAAAGCCCTGAATGTCGTTGATCTGCTGTCTGCCCTCATACGGGGTACCCATCGTACCGCCGATGTTTTTGCCGACCCAGCAGGCATGAATCTTATCGCGCAGAACAGCACGGTTCAAGTTAATCATAATCGTATCTCCTCTCACATATCATAAACAGCCATTGTCGGACAGATGTCATGATTGGTTTCATTATATCACGCTTTGCCATGATTTGCAAGTGGGGTAACAAAATTGGAGCGGATTTTCTCGGGAAGCACCGTTATTCGCCCACGCCGATTTCCAGCAGAAAGCCTGCCGCTTCTCCCACGCACGGCAGATGCATGTCACAAGTGACAATTCTTTCACAATTATGCGTTTTCAATCTGTTTTTCGCCGAAAAATGAAAGGTTATGCAAACGAAGTTGCAAAAAATGCAAAAAAGCGGCAGAAAAATCTGCAAAAACCCTTGACATGCGGCGGAATGTGATATATAATATCTGTATTCAAAATAATCCTATACTTTTTGAAAAAGGAGATTCACAATGAAGAATCAGTATATGCTTGACGTGCTGGAAACCGTCAAGGCAAGAAACGCAGGCGAGCCGGAATTCATCCAGGCTGTCACCGAAGTTTTCGAAACCATCGAACCCGTCATCGATATGCGCCCCGACTTTGTCGAAGCAGGCATTCTCGAACGCATCGTTGAACCGGAAAGACAGATTGTCTTCCGTGTTCCGTGGGTTGACGACCAGGGCAAGATGCAGGTCAACCGCGGCTTCCGCGTTCAGTTCAACTCCGCAATCGGTCCGTACAAGGGCGGTCTGCGCTTCCATCCCTCTGTAAATGCTTCCATCATGAAGTTCCTCGGCTTTGAGCAGACCTTCAAGAACTCCCTGACCTCCCTTCCCATGGGCGGCGGTAAGGGCGGCTCCGACTTCAACCCGCAGGGCAAGTCCGATGCGGAAGTCATGCGCTTCTGCCAGAGCTTTATGACCGAGCTGTTCCGTCACATCGGCGCAGATACCGACGTTCCCGCAGGTGACATCGGTGTCGGTGCACGCGAAGTCGGCTACCTCTTCGGTCAGTACAAGAGACTCGCAAACGAATTCACCGGCGTTCTGACCGGTAAGGGCATCCCGTTCGGCGGCTCCCTCATCCGTCCGGAAGCTACCGGCTACGGCGCTGTTTACTATGCTTGCAATATGCTCGATTATTTCAAGGATACCATTGAAGGTAAGACCTTCGTCGTCTCCGGCTTCGGCAACGTCGCTTGGGGTACTGTCAAGAAGATCACAGAGCTTGGCGGTAAGGTTATCGCAATCTCCGGTCCCGACGGCTACGTCCTCGACGAAGCAGGTGTCAACACCGACGAAAAGATCGACTACATGCTCGAAATGCGTGCATCCAACCGCAACCGCGTTGAGGACTACGCTGACAAGTTCGGCGTTCCGTTCTTCAAGGGCGAAAAGCCGTGGGGCGTCAAGGCTGACATCCTCATGCCGTGTGCAACCCAGAACGAAGTCGGTATGGCTGACGCTGAAAAGATCGTTGCAAACGGCGTCAAGTACTACGTTGAAGTTTCCAACATGCCCACCACCAACGAGGCTCTTGCTTACCTGAAGGAACACGGCGTCATCTGCGCTCCGTCCAAGGCTGTCAACGCAGGCGGTGTCTCCGTCTCCGGTCTGGAAATGTCCCAGAACTCCATGCGCTACAGCTGGTCCGCAGAAGAAGTCGATGC
The DNA here is from genome assembly GCA_017455975.1 of Clostridia bacterium. GTDB lineage: Bacteria > Bacillota > Clostridia > Oscillospirales > CAG-272 > RGIG3925. Next base: position 17,535 of record JAFTLK010000054.1, read on the forward strand.
AAAGCTCAAGGACATCATGAAGAACATCTTCAATGCATCCGTTGACGCAGCGCAGAAGTACGGCTTCGGCGACGACCTGTGCGCAGGTGCAAACATTGCAGGCTTCCTCAAGGTTGCAGAAGCAATGAAGGCTCAGGGTTGTGTTTGATCAATATTCGCTGACGCGAACGCATTGTCATTAGATTTTTATTTGCCGCCGTGTACGTGGAACCGTATGCGGCGGTGACTTTTTGAGACGCACTCCCACGCTTCATCAAAGCGGGCAGCCAAGCACCTACCCCGCCAAATGGGATGTTACTTTCTCTCCCGTGCGAGAGAAATGTAACCCGAGGTTAGGCATCGCCTAACCTCATGGAGCGCACTTCCGTTCGTACTGAATAGCCGCCATACAGATAATATAAAAGATACAGTTATCCAGGCGTCTATAGGTACTCACTCCTCTGGCGGAATTTTCGCACATCCGACACCGGATGTAGCTGTACGAATTCCGTTTTGCGGCTGTGTGCGCTTTTGAAAATGGCAAAGTGCGAACGGAAGGTTGGTGTCTTCCTTTGCTGAAATGAAGTTACAGAAAATAGCACATCCACACAAAAGGAAAGAGGCTCAACATGAACATAATGAAACTTTTGCTGCAAATAATTAAGCGTATTTTTATTTTCTGTTTCACCTATATTGTCATACTGATCGGATGCACGATCATGATTGCGCTACTGCATGATTTTGGTATTCCCGATTCTCATGCTGTCGAAGCGGTTTACCTGACAGTCATTCTTCTTATCACAATCGTCATTCTTGGATATATCGATCTGAAAAAAACAATCCTAAAGTGTCTTCCCACCAATCAAAACAGCACAAATTCCAACGAATCCGATCTGTAATTCAATATGTCCGCCGTATACAATCACTCTGTGTACGGCGGAATTTTTATCGCAAAATTCTTCAATCCTCTTGCAAAATTGAAAACAGCGTGGTATAATAATCGCAACAAAAGAATAAACGCAGATCATTGCACACAAAGCAAGTGTGCATTGTCGGTTCCGTAATCGGAATCGGGGATCAGGAAATCGCGGTGCAAATCCGCGGCAACAGCCATTACCGTAATTCGGGAAGATGCTCGCATCTTCGTCTGTCAAGTCGGAATGCTGATCGGTCTGTGACGCGGAAAACGTCTCTTGGGCAAAATGGGGAGACTGTGACCAAGTGAGCGGCAGAGGTGTTTGTATTTCTGCCCGATCCCGCATGGCAGGACGTGCGGAAAACTATGTTCACAGTACCCCGGGGAGGGTACTTTTTCTTTTGTCCTTTTGTATATAATGTTTATATCTGAAAGGAAGAAACACAACCATGAAAAACACAATGAAATCCGTATTATGCGTATTTCTCGCCGTCATGATGGTTTTCTGCATGACCGCCTGCAAGGAAGAAAAGCTCGACGACCTCTGGGCAACAGCGACCTACACCGAGGACACCACGCTCGGTGAAGGCTCCAAGACCATCACGGTAGAAGTCACAGCCAACGAAAAGACCGTTGTCTTCACCGTCAAGACCGATGCAGACACCGTCGGTGCGGCACTGCTCGAACACAATCTGATTGCCGGCGATCAGGGCGACTACGGTCTGTATGTCAAGACTGTCAACGGTATGCTTGCCGACTACGATGTTGATCAGACTTATTGGTCGTTCACCATTGCCGGAGAAATGGCAATGACAGGTGTTGATCAGACAGAACTGGTTGACGGTACGGTATACGGACTTGTCCGCACCAAGTAATCATTCCGGTCAGTCACGTTCCCGCAAGATCCGGGAAATGGTCATTTTCGCCATGCTCGGCACGCTGATGTTCTGCTCCAAGATCATTCTGGAGGTTCTGCCAAACATCCACCTGCTCGGTATGCTGACCATTGTGTACACCGTCGTTTACCGCAAAAAAGCACTGATTCCGATCTATATCTATGTGTTCATGAACGGTCTGTTCGCAGGCTTCAATATGTGGTGGATTCCGTATCTGTACATCTGGACACTGCTCTGGGGAGCGACGATGCTGCTGCCCAAAAATATGCCGATGGCCGTCGCAGCCGTGGTCTATCCCATCCTCTGCGCCCTGCACGGGATCCTGTTCGGAATCCTCTACGCTCCGGCACAGGCTGTCATGTTCGGGCTGAGCTTTGAGCAGATGCTCGCATGGATTGCCACAGGTTTGCCGTTTGACATCCTGCACTGCGGCGGGAACTTTGCGGCGGGGCTCTTGATTCTGCCGCTGTCGGAGCTTCTGCGGCGGCTGGATCGGGGGATCTATCGGGGATAACATCCATCAATGACAAAAACAGGTGCCGATTGTTCAGCACCTGTTTTCTGTTTGTCTTGACTTAATTACAGCTCGTACCAGTGATCCGGATCGTCAAGCGCGAGTCTTCCCTTTTCGAGAATACCCATGATGGCGATGGTTTCCGCGTGAGAGACCTTGACATCACCCGTCTTGAAGAAGTCGACGAGATCAACGATAAAGTTTGCAAAGTAGTCGGAGCAATCTGCAATCTGCGCAACACGGCCGTCGTTGTACTTGATGCAGAAGTTGAACGCACCGTGACCCCAGCCCCAGTTGTTCATCGTCGCGCGTCTGCCGTCCTTGTAGTCGATGAGCAGACCGGGTGTGGAAGGCGTACCGATGCTCATGACGCGGCGGACATCCGCACCCATCATCGTGACGATCGGTTCGACCTGATGGATGGCGTAGTTGGAAAATTCGCCCGGGCCGCGTGCGCCGATGAAGTCGATGCCTTCCTTGTCTGCGGTCTTGACTTCATTGGAGAAGCGGAGCGCGGAGGAGGAGAAGCAGGGTGTGTTATGCGCTTCGGCAACGGCGAAAATTTCCTCTGCGATCTTCTTGGAGGTTGCAAAGGTCTTGTCGACGTAGGTACGCTTGCCGGAGGACAGCGGCAGCTGGCAGAGGTGCGGGTGCTGCTCGGGCGTATCGGGAGAAAGCACGACGAGGCAGTCGTTTTCCTCAATGACCTGTTCAATGGAAGCAGCATGGCGGATGCCGTACTTATCACACCACTGCTCGCTTGTCATACCGGTGATCGGAGATGCGATTTCACCGTATGCGCTTCCGATGGTGATTTCACCGTTCGATGCATCCGCAAAGAACTTCGGGTAATTGTTGGCATGCCATTCGTCAAGATAGTAATCAATAAAACCGATTTTCATAGCAAAAATTCCTTTCAGAAATAAGTGATTATCTACAGTATAACAGATTTTCTTCCGGAATGCAAATCCTTTTTGAAAATTTTCCGCAAATTCTTCAAAAATGAGGAAAATTCACAGAATCACAGTTGACATTCCGGCGCAAATTGTGTAAAATACGGTTTGTATATTCAAAATGAAGGAGCGCTTTCATGATCCCAAATGCATCATCCAACCATCCGCTTGCCGCCGCCGTCCGGGACCTTCTTCCCGACGCATCGCGGACGACATTTCATATTCTCGCCGCCGATGACATCGACTCAACCAACACCGCACTGAAGACCGCCGCCCGTGAAATGCAGTCTATGGGCGATGCGATCCGCCCGACGGTGCTTCTTGCACGGCGGCAGAGCGGCGGACGCGGTCGGCTCGGTCGGTCGTTTCATTCCCCCGCCGGCACCGGACTTTATATGAGCATTCTGCTTATACCCGACATGCCGCCGCAGAACGCGCTGTATCTGACAACCGCAGCAGCCGCTGCATGTGCCGCGGCATCGGAGACGCTCCGTGCATCGGTGCTCGATGCTTCAGCCGCCGACCTCCCCCCCGTCGGCATCAAATGGGTCAACGACCTTTATCTTGACGGACGGAAGATCTGCGGCATTTTAGCGGAGGCATCGCTGACGCCGACGGCAGAGGCGCTCGCATGGGCGGTCATCGGCATTGGGATCAATATCCTGCCGCCGGACGGCGGATTCCCCGATGACATCGCAGCATCGGCCGGTTCACTTCTTCCGGGAGGATGTGTACACGCGGGTGATACGGATAACATAACGGCACGTCTGTGTGCCGACATCCTCACAGCGTTCACAGCAGCCCTGCAGCCGCAGGCGGCAGGCACGGTCCTCGATGCATACCGCCGCCGCTCGGTGCTCGACGGACGGCGCATCACGCTGCGGCCGGCATCCAGCCTCGGCGGAGAGGAGATTTTGGCGACCGCACTCGGCATTTCCGACGATTTCGGCCTTCGTGTCCGTTATGACGACGGACGGGAGGCGGTGTTGTCATCCGGTGAGGCGGTGCTGTGCGGTGAGGGAGACCTGCAATCCGCACGTACCTCGGTGCATCTGTCATGAACCGCAGCCATCGAATGCATACAAGGCAGACCGTCCTGCGCCGGATGTGCCGCACGGCACTGCTCACAGCACTTATTTGTGTGCTCTCGGTCATCTCAATCCCCATCGGGGCTGTTCCTCTGACGCTGGGGCTGCTCGGCATTTTTCTATGCGGGCTGCTTCTGCCGCCGGCAGATGCCAGTGCCGCGGTCGGCGGGTATCTTCTGCTCGGCGCACTCGGACTACCGGTGTTTGCCGGTATGCAGAGCGGCATCGGGATACTCGCCGGACCGACCGGCGGGTTTCTTTGGGGGTATCTTCCGACGGTCTGGCTGTTATCGGGCCTCGTCCGCCGCACCGAACGAACGGCGCCGCGCCTGATCTGCGGCATGGCAGCCCTTGCCTTGCTGTATCTGTGCGGAACGGTACAGTTTCTTGCGATCGCCGGTGTCTCACTGTCTGCCGCACTTGCCGTCTGCGTCTGGCCGTTTGTCCTGCCGGATACCGTCAAGCTCGCCTGTGCATACATACTGTCCGCACGCCTGCGGCGTATCCTCGGCCATCATCTGTGAAGCGTGACACGTTTCAAAGCCGTTCTGTGTGAAGCGTTTACCCGAAAACAGAAAAAAACCGGAAAAATCAGAAAAATTTTGTGTTACGATACACCTTTTTTGCAAAAACCACTTGAAATTATGCGCGAAATGTGGTATGATAATATAGAGCAAACCCGTGTGTGGATTTGCTCTGTCTGAATTTGTCATTTATCAGATAAACGATAAGGAAACGGAGAAAGGATTACCCTCCGGCCGTGCACATGTAAGCCTGTTGTTCGGGCGTGCCGGCAGAGACGGTATACGGTCAGGAATCAATGGCAACCATCGGCGACGTCGCCAGACTTGCGGGCGTATCCACGACCCTGGTTTCGCGCTATCTGAACGGTGTCAAGGGCGTCAGCCCGGCATCCAAGGAAAAAATTGAATCTGCGATCCGCGAGCTGAACTATGTTCCCGATGAATCGGCGCGTATGCTGGTCAGACGGCGCGGCGGTGCGGCTCCCGCAGAACCGCAGAAAGCGCCGAAGGAGCTTTTGCCTGCGATCGCTCTGGTCTGTGAGGACACCGATGCACAGCTGATGTCGGCGCTGTATCTCGGCGCGAAGATCGCGCTGCGCGCAGACGATACGTACAAGGGCTTCCGGCTGGCGCTGTTCTGTATTCCGTCCGGAGATGACCGTGCAGCGGAGGAAGAAGACACACTTTCCTATATTGCCGATGCATTCCGCGGTGTATATGTTGTCGGCGGCAGCGAAACGCTCGACGCACCGCTGGGAGAACTGAAGCTGCCCGTCCTGCGGCTTCGTCCCGCATCCGATGCCCGTCTTCTGTACCGCGTTTCCGGTGACTTCCGTGATGCCATCTCCACCATCGAGCACGACAGCGGTGCACGTATTCTGCGTCTGTGTGCCATGATCGATGCGCAGAACAACACGGTCGCCGAGGAATCGCTGGAGGTTCAGTTGTCGGTTTCCGATGACACCATGCCCGACCGCAATCCGCTCGGCCGGTCGCTGCAATCGCATCTGCTTTGATCTGGATAAACAAGATCCGGGGTGCTGCAAGTTAAAAACTTGCAGCACCCCTATTGTTGTATGTGATGTTCCGTCTAGCGTGTGTATCGTTTTACATCAGTTCCATGTTTTCCACACATCCGGCTGATATCCGACAGTGGCTGCACGACCGTTGCGCACAACAGGCGTTTTGATATAGGACGGATCGTCAAGGAGCTTTTCAACGATGGCATCGGGCAGAAGATACTTGACATCACAGTAGTTTTTGTTGTTCTCGTCCAGAAGCCCGGACAGACCGCCGACCGCCTGCAGAACCGCATTCAGCTCCCCGCGCGAAAAGCCCTTCTCCTTTAAGTCGATCATCTGAAATCTGATGCCGCGCTCCTTGAAATAGCGCTGTGCCTTTTTTGTATCAAAGCACTTGCTCGTGCCGAAGATCTGGATGTTCATATCAATTCTCCATTCCTTTCTGTTTTCTAATCGATTGCAAAATTGCATTTTGCAATCGGTTTCATCGGGCTGACGCAGCCCGATGGCTCCCTTTGGTCGCTTTGAAGGTGTCTTTTTGGGCGGGTAACCCGCCCAAGCGACGCAATTTGTTTATATATCGCCCTTTGGGCGATGAAGGTAGGCAATTTTGCAATTGCCTATTTCTGTTTTCTGTATATTATACCGCATCCGGCTGCGTAATGCAAGCATTTCCGATCATTCCGCCGAAAAAAAGCACGCAGATGTGCAATTTTTTTCGCACAACCTATGGACAAACCCACAAAAATCCTGTATAATAGAACCACATTCAAAAAACATGAAAGGAACGATATTCATGAAACGACTCTGTTCACTTTTTTCCATTCTGATTGCACTTGTGCTGTGCATGACGGTGTTCTGCGCCTGCGGCGAAGATACCGCTCCCGTAACCCATCTTTCCAAATCTGCCCGTGAAATTTCCGATGCAGTGCGTGCCTCAGCCGATTTCTCCGGTGCGACATTCATTGCGAACGATGAACCGGACGCCGATCTGGTGCTGATGTTCAGCTACGGCATCGATACCGACGAAATGGTCGGTGCAATCACCGATTATGTTCTCTCCACGGCAACCCTGCCCGATTATCCCGCTTTCTTCTCGGTCATCCGCACAGCAGACGGCACCGATCCCGCGATCATCACAGCGATTGCAGAGGCCGTCAAAGCAAGCTACGCACAGTATAACATCGACCAGATGGTGGAATACAACACAAGCGGTCTGCCCGTTGCGCAGGCATATACGGTCAAGACCTATGACAACGGCGTCATCATCACAGCGCACGGCGAAGCCGGCAACGATGACATCATCGCACTGGCTGAGGATGCCAGCCGCGCAGAATAAACTTCCCACGAAAAAACGACGGTTCCATCCGGAGCCGTCGTTTTCTGTCGGTCTATATGTGTAACGATTCACATTTCGTCGATACGGTCTTTTTCGTTCGCCAGACGGTCTTTGATCTGCAGCAGACCGTTTACAAACTTCTCCTGCAGACCGGCTTTGCAGAACTGATTCGCAATTGCAAAATAACCGTCATGGTATACCTTCATCGCCGCATAGACGCAATCGAACAGATTCGATTCCGCATGATCGATCGCATCCTCCAGCGCAACAGGTCCGGGGCAAATCGAAAAGATCGCGGATGCGCCCTGTTCATACAGCGCCATTGCTTCACGTTCGACAGAACCGCCAAAGACATAGACGGGAACCTGTTCAGGCTTCGCCCGCCGCAGAACCCCGGAAACGACCTTACCGCGCACCGTCTGCCCATCCACTCTGCCCTCACCCGTCAGCACCAGATCGGCATCCGCAAGATGACGGTCTATATCCGCAGCATCCAGCACAGCATCGATGCCGGACTGCAGTTTACCACCGAGAAACGCAAGCACACCGCCGCCCATACCGCCTGCCGCTCCGACACCGGGGGTGGTTCGGATATCGATGCCATGGTCGCGGTACAGAATCTGCGCAAGATTGTACAGCCCCGCATCGAGCGTCGGGATATCCGTTTCTGCGGCACCTTTCTGCGGACCGTAGCCCATCGCCGCGCCGTTTTCCCCATACAGCGGATTATCAACATCACAGCACGCTGTGATCTCACAGCCCTGCAGCCGTTCATCCATACAGGACAGATCGATGGAGCCGAGACGGATCAGATCGGCACCGGCAGGACATGGGATCGGCGTTCCGTCATGTGCATAAAATTTTGCTCCGAGCGCCGCCGCCATGCCGCATCCGCCGTCGTTTGTTGCCGAGCCGCCGAGCCCGAGCAGGATCCGCCCGGCCCCAAGCTCCAGCGCCGCTGCGATCATCTCGCCTGTTCCGTATGTTGAGGTATGCATCGGATCACGGGCATGCTCCGGCACCAGTGCCAGCCCCGAGGCGCTCGCCATTTCCATAACACAGCGTCCGTCCTCCAAAAACGCAAACTGTGCAGGAACCGTGTGGCCGGAATGCGGCAGTGCCTGTGGGGGTGTAACGTTACACTCAACACGGGTTCCGCCGCAGGCGGACAAAAACGCTTCCACGGTTCCCTCACCGCCGTCTGCTGTCGGCAGGATCACAATTTTCGGGGCTTGGATATGTTCAAATACCTCACGGATTGCACGGGCGGCACAAGCGGATGCCTCCTCCGAAGTCAGTGAACCTTTCAGTTTATCAAAAGCAAGAATGAATTTCATATTGTGCCTCCTATGTGTAACGCTGCACATTTCAATCGGCTGTTTCATTTAAAATCCCGCATGCCCGACGGATGTCCCCTGCCGAATACAGAGAGCCGAAGCACAGAATCGGCAAGCGATCGGATTCCGCATCACCGCGCATTTCTTTCAGCGCATGGAGCGCATCATCAACAGACGCATACGGTGCCGATGCAATACCGTGCGTGCGGAAAATCTCACACAAATCCTCTGCCTGCATCGCACGCGGAGACGGCGGTGTTATACAGGCACAGAAACGGACATCCGCATGCAGCATCGTTGCGAGAGCCTCCTCGGGATTTTTATCACGAAGCATGCCGCAGAGATAGAGCAGCGGTCGGTCGGGATAGTAAAAATCGATGTTCTCGGCAAG
>JAFTLK010000055.1 GCA_017455975.1 Clostridia bacterium
GCTTATGGAGTCGCTGATCTCCGAAATCCATATCTTTGAGGAACGCAAGCCCAACGGACAATGGCTGAAATCCATCAAGTTCAAGCTGCCGATCATAGAGGAAGATATGGAAATAAGTTTGGACAACGATACACAAGTCGAAGTGATTGTTCTTCTCAAACCCAAGAAATAAAAGACGGAGGCATACAGCCTCCGCTTTTATGCTTCATTCGATTCGATTGACAACCCGCACGCCCGGTACATCTCCGCAATACACGGCGCTTTGTATGCGATATACTGATCGATATCCTCGGGAAACAGCCGCGCCGCCGTTTCCTTGACAGCACCGTACTTCCGGACAGCCTCCGGATGCGTGCGCAGATAGTCCCGGAACGTGATATGCCGATGCAGCTCGGCGGAATCCTGTGGGCAAACATACAAATGGTGCTTTTGCAAATGCGGTTTGTCGGTATATTTGAAGGCTTCCCGCTCCGGGATACCGAGATCGCCCTCGTGGGTGTATCCGATTGCCGCCAATCTCTGTACCACAGCATCAAAAACGGTGTAATCCCGGATGACGACATCGATGTCAATACAGGGCTTTGCCGACAGTCCCTCCACCGAGGTACTGCCGACATGCTCAATGCCGAGTACCAGATCGCCGATTGCCGCATCCAGCTCCGCCCGGATCTTCTCAAATGCCGTTTTCCATGCACGGTCATACGGCAGCACGGTCACACTTTTTGTTTTCATCTTCTGCACCTCGCAATTCCGATGGATTTTGTTCTTTCATTATAGCACATGGCGAGCATATTTGCAAGAAATATCCTCAATATTTCCAAGAATCGGTGCATCATCAGCCAAAGTATCATATTCCGGCGTTTCTGCGTTGTCATACATGTGTATCGGAATGAGAAATCACACCGTATTTTCAGAAAACAACTCTGTTTTTTCAGGAAATAACACTGTTTTTTCCGTCACTCTTGCAAAAACGGACATTATATGATACAATAAATGAAAGTCCAGATCGAAATAAGGAACATATATGAAAATCAGAATCGGCACCTTTGACTTCACCGAATGCTGGAGTGGTGTTCTTTACAAAAAGCTCTCTGCATATCCCGACATCACGCCGTGGGAAATACAGACCGTCCTTGACTTCATCCGCTATGAAGAACAGAACGGACGCACCTGCGACATCGAAGCGGAGGACGCCATTCTCCGTGCCATTGACGCCTACCGTCCGACCTACGATGCCGGTATCCGTGTTCCGGTACCGGAGCGCATCACCGAATGTACCGCCTGTCCGACTTACAGGGGCTGCATGACGGACTTTGTATGCCACACAGCGCCGCTTGAAAACGCAAAAAAGATCCTGTCCTGCGGCAGTCTTTACTCCGCCGTCCGTGCACGCGGTCTTCCTGCCGATGTTTTACAAAAGGAAGCACGCAATGCCGCGGGTGATCCCGAGGATTATTTTGACTACGTCATGTTTGCGTGGGGCAACTGTCAGGCGGGAGATCGGCTGGTGATGGAACGCAAGCTCGGCAGATTTCCAAACGACGAGGATCTGAGTGTGCATTTCACCCCCGGCGTGCGGTTTTATTTCCGATATGAGGTGCTTGCCGCGCATCCCGATGCGGTATTTGAAGGCGTACTTCCGATGAAAATCCGCGATGAGGTCATACTGCGCGACCGGGTATACGCCATTATTATCCCACAGGCCTATCGCAGCGAAATAGATACATATATCCCGGACGATCTGCGGGCGCGGATTCATTACATCGAAAACGACTGCCGCGATATCTGGGCATGGTCGGACAAGGTATATGCCTATATCAAGGCACTGTAAACAAATTTATATCATAATCCATGACGGAAAAGGAGATTACCACCGATGAAAGGCATGACAAGACGTGAACTTGAAATCACAGACAGAGCAGAAATCCGCGATATTCTCGACAAATGCGGTTATCTTCATTTGGGACTTTGCGACGGCGACGAGCCGTATGTCGTCCCGATGAACTACGGATACGAAATGGACGACGACGGTCGTCTGACCTTCTATCTGCACGGTGCCGTATGGGGCAGAAAGCTCGATATCATGCGCAAGAACCCCAAAATCTTTGCGGAAATGGAATGTGATATCCAGCCGTTCACAGGCGACGTTGCCTGCCGCTACGGACTTGCTTACCGCTCGCTGATGGCGCGCGGACAGGCGGTCTTTATCGACGATCCCGCAGAAAAAATGCGTGCGCTGTCCATTTTGATGAAAACACAGACCGGCGGGGATTTCACCTTTACCGAAAATCTGGTCAAGGTCGTCAGCATCATCCGCCTTGACATCAGCGAATATACCGCAAAATGTCGTCCTCTGCCGAAAGCCCGTCCCGCAAAGGAAGATGCGGAATGATCGCAGAAGTACTGGGCACACCCGCGGTTTCAGCACTCTTTGACGGCTGGCAGGACACGATGGTCTGGTCGTGTCTGGACGGAACCATGGGGCATCTGTATGTCACGCCGGACGCGGAACATCCCGCAAGCGCGATGGCAATTCTCGGCAGCTTCTGTTTTTTTGCGGGCACACCTGACCGGGCACTGGTATCGTACAAACCCGATTGGTGCACGCAAGATTTCATCATGATGATTGCTGAAGATCCCGCATGGTATCCCGTCATTGAGGATGTATACGGCGAGCGTGCGCAGCGCATCACGCGGTATGCCATCAAAAAGGAACCTGACGTGTTCCATCGGGATCGTCTCAGGGGATTTGTGTCAGCACTGGATGTACCATTCCGTCTTTGCAGGATCGATGAAACGCTGTATTACCGCTGTCAGCGGGAGGGCTGGACCCGAGACTTTGTCGAGCAGTTTCCAACATGGGAGCAATACCGTGATCTTGGCATCGGTGTCGTTGTCCTGCATGGAGATGAAATCGTCGCGGGTGCATCGTCCTACACCCGTTATCGCGGCGGCATTGAAATCGAGATCGACACGCGCGAGGATTACCGACGCCGGGGACTTGCCACAGTCTGCGGTGCGGCATTGATTCTTGCGTGCCTTGACCGCGGACTGTATCCGTCGTGGGACGCGCACACGGAAATTTCTGTGGCACTTGCTGAAAAGCTCGGATATCATAGGGATCACCCGTATGTGACGTATATTATCAATGGATATTGATATATGCCAAACAGACGGTTTTGAGTACCTGCGATAAACAGGTATATCAAGTGAATAGCAATAACGCCGAAAGACATTTAGCGGATGGCTTTCGGCATTGTTTTTTCAAGTCTTATGCAAATGAAATTGCACGGCGGTATGTAGACTTGAATCATGATTTATGGTATACTTTATCATAGAAAGGCGGTGCAGTTATGATCTATGAAACGATCGGAAAAAACATCAAGTTCTTCAGAAAAGAACGCAAAATGACACAGAGTGAGCTTGCAGATTTACTGTTTATTTCTCCGCAAATGGTCTCAAGATATGAAAATAATATCGCAGCACCCGATATTGCAACGGTTGCTAAAATATGTTCGATCTTTCATATATCGATGGATATATTATGCGGGTTGGAAAGCACATCAAAAGATAAACGCATCAACGATCTGTCTGAGAAATATACTCAAAAAATGCAGGGCGATTTTTCAGCCCTCAAAAAGAATTATGAAGATTTCTTATTGGATGCTGCTGATATTATGAATGATGATCGGGTAATGAAACTGCAGCTTTCTCTTCTTGAAAATCTCCACGATCATATAGAAAACGAGAATCATCATCGGGAAATAAATGAAAAGCTGTTCGACTGCGCTTCCCGTATTTTGGATATTTCACAAGATGAGGAACTCCGCAGTTATGCAAATTACAGAATGGCGATCTATTTTAACGAGACTCCGTTTGAACATGAGGACTATCAAAAAAACCTGAACTTATCAAAGGAATACATGCGAAAGGTGCTCATGTGTACATATTTTCCAAAATATACGCCTTTGATTGGAATTGACATTCGTTCTGATCTGTACGCAAACGTGCAGATGGATAATATTATATTTTTCGCAAACAAACTGTACTATACCATAAAACAGTTATTAAGAAAAGATTTGGATGATAATTTGTCTGCGAAATATCATGCTTTACTTGGCTGCTTAATCGATTTTCTTGATCAATAAGAAATATGCATTCAGCGGATACGGAACACCGCAGACCTAATAAGTTCTGATGAACAGCAGAATAGCCGATATGGATTTCAATTCCGTATCGGCTGTGTTTCGTGATATACGGTCTACGACCGTGTGATATTTTTGCTGTCGCAAAAGTGATATTTCAAGACGCTGTCTTGAAGTGGTATTCTATTCGCCTCTGCACTCGCAAAGCGAATAGAGTTCTCTTATTGCGCCAGCGTATACGCCCCGCGCGCCCAGAGAATCCACTTCGATCGGTCGAGCGGATTGACACCGAGACGTGGGTTTTCGTGAATGACGCCGTCACGGGTTTCTCTGTATCCGGAAAACGTCGCGTTCAGCACGGCTTTGCCCGAGGACATCGCCGTCAGCTTCACAGGGAAGTCCATTGACGCGGCGGCAGGGACAACGGAATCAATCGTGGTAATATCGCCGAGCATCAGCGGTGCGTCATATTCGCCGCCCATGCGTGTGATTTCGTTGATGACCTTGCCTGACAGCGGCGTCGGCACGGAAATGCGCATATTCAGCATCGGCTCGAGAAGCGTGACACCCATCGACTGCAACCCGTTCATGAACGCCATCGGCGTGCAGACAAAGAAGTCCAGCGGATGCGTATGGATCGAATGGTGTTCCCCGCCGATCAGCGTACAGCGGAAGTCCGTGACCTCCCATCCGTACAGCCCCTGCTTCAGGCAATCGTTAAATGACGAACGGATATGGCTCTGATAACGGTAAAAACACTGATTGGACGGTAGTTTTCCGTGATAGGAAACACCGTATCCGCGCGGCATCGGCTCAAAACGGAACTTGACAATCGCCCAGCAGGGCTTGGGCATCAGATAATCGGCGTATGCAATGCCCTCTGCGGCCGGTGTTTCCTTGTAAATGACGGTGGGCGGCGAGAACTGCGCGTGCAGACCGTAGCGCTCGGTCAGCAGCGTGTCCAGCACCTCCAGCTGAATCGTGCCGGTCGTGTTGATGATGATTTCCTTTTGTCCGTTTTCCCATTTTGCATCGATATACGGCTCCTCGTCGGACAGCTGTGCAAGCGCCTCCGCCAGACGCGGCAAAGCCTCATCGTTCTGCTCCTTCGGCGTGACGCGGACACGCAGAAACGGCGTTGCCAGCCGATATGCTGCTGTCGGGGAAACCGAGCCGACAAAATGTCCCGTTTTTGCACTCGGCAGACCGCAGAGCGCGGCGATATCCCCGGCGTGCACCTCACCTGCATCGGTATATTTTCCGCCCGTGAAGCGGCGGATCTGCGATACCTTTTCGCGCGGATTCGGTTCTTTTTCGATGGCAACCGCGTCATCATCGCCGGTATCGGCGGCGTCAGCTGGTTCGGGCGGCAAAAGCTCCACTTCATCGCGGTTGACAATCGATCCGCCGAACAGACGGACATGGGAGATTTTTCCGACGGTTTTATCATGCTCGATTTTGAAGATGACGCCGCTCAGCCCGTCGGTTGCGCGCCGCTCGGCCGACGGCATAAACCGTGTCAGAAACGACAAAAGCTCCTCAACACCGACACCCAGCTTGGCACAGCCGCACAGCACGGGAATGGCGCGGCACGCAGAAATTTCACATCGCAGTGCGTCCGCCGCAGCATCCTCCGGCAGAAGCGCATCGGACAGAAACGCTTCCTCTGCCGCTTCGTTGATTTCACACAGCCCTTCCGTGACCGTACACGCAAAATCGTCTCCCGAAAGCGGTGTTCTGACGGCAACACGTTCGGTTTCCACGCCGTCGGATGCGGTAAACAGCACCGGTGTGCGCGGCGTGACCTTGGAAAGCTCCGTCATGACACGCGCGATATCCGCACCGGCGCGGTCGATTTTATTGATGAAGACGATGCTGGGCAGATGCGCCTGTTCCAGCGCCCGCAGAATGTTCTCCGTATGCGCGCGGACACCCTCCACGGCAGACACAAGTACGACCGCATAATCGAGTGCCGCAAGACAACGCTCGACCTCCCCGGCAAAGTCGACATGTCCGGGTGTGTCGATCAGATTGAAGGTGACATTCTCCCAGACCGCGGATGCTGTGGAGGTGCGCACGGAAATGCCGCGCTGACGCTCGATGGACAGACTGTCCGTCGCCGTATTGCCGGCATCGACGCTGCCCGCCGTCCGCACAACGCCTGTATGGTACAGAATCTGTTCTGTCAGCGTGGTTTTTCCGGCGTCAACGTGCGCAAGAATTCCGATATTGTGAAACATAGTGTTCGTTCTCCCGGTTTCTTTGATGTCAAAATTATACCATAGAATTGTGCCGCAGTCAAGTATGTGTAATATTATGAAACTTTGGTATAAAATTTATTAAGAAAGTATCATTCTAACGAAAAATTCCCTTGCATCCGATTCCGTGCTATGCTATAATAAATACAGAATATGAGGAAAGGGTGATTTCATATGAAACATACGGTATATATTGATCAAAAGCAATATAGGAGGGTGACAGTACATTCACGCTCCAACTGACATGGAGGAGTTATGGAAAAAATCATATTTCAGGAAATTGATACGAATCTTGAACAACAAATCATAGAAACATGGGGCAGTTGGGTAAAAGATTGGGGTTGTCTCCATTATGGAGACGGCTGTTATTCTTTGGCTGCTGTCTGCGACGGAAAACCAATCGGATTTATATCTGCCTATCCTGCGCAGCTTCCGCCGCCATTGCAGATGCATTGGGACGCATATATCGACGTTCTTGATGTGCACCGGGATTTCAGACGGCACGGAATTGCACGTGCGCTGCTGCACAAAACAGAACAGTGGGCAAAAGCATACGGCTACCGTCAGATCCGTTCATGGAGTTCCGATGATAAATCGGAAGCAATCCCGATGTGGTACGCGCTCGGATACGGTGTATGCCCTGCAGTCATGCGCGGTGTCAGCGTGAAAAAAGAGTTTATCGGGAAACCGATCAACGGCTTTTATGTTTCCAAGGTTTTATAACCAAGTCTTGATACATATGCGAGGTGATCCCAATGCAAGCCCATCCCTTTGACCCGATCTACGACGAAAACAGCCGCATTCTGATCCTCGGCACCTTTCCGTCCGTGAAATCGAGAGAGGTACAGTTTTACTACGGACATCCGCGCAACCGGTTCTGGAAGACGCTGGCGGCGCTACTCGGCACGCCGGTTCCCATGACCGTGGACGAAAAATGCGCGTTTCTGCATACCCATCACATCGCTTTGTGGGATACCTGCGCCGCCTGTGAGATCGAAGGCTCCGCCGATGCCGCCATCCGTCACGCCATCCCCAATGACATCACGCCGATTCTGCATACCGCCGACATCCGTGCGATCTTTTGCGGCGGACAGACCGCCGGACGGCTGTACGAAAAGCACATCTTTCCGCTGACCGGCATTCCGGCACAGGTGCTTCCGTCCACCTCCCCCGCCAACGCCGCATGCCATGACGATGATCTTTGCAGGGCATGGTCGGCGATTCTGCCGTATCTGACCGATTCCGACTGATATCAAAAATATCTGCCGCCGGGACATGATCTTTGTCATATCCGCCGATTGACTTTTTGTCCGATCGGCGGTATACTATTGGAGCAAGGTGTCAAGACACCTGATATGACACTGTATACAAGGAGAATCCCGCATGAACAAATTCAAAGCATTTCTCAAACGCAAGGACATCGTTTTTTCCGCGAAACGATACGGCATCGATGCCATGTCCGCCATGGCACAGGGTCTGTTCTGTTCCCTGCTCATCGGCACGATCATCAATACCCTCGGTACGCAGTTTTCCCTGCCGTTTCTGAACGACATCGGCGGCTTTGCGACAAGCATGTCCGGTCCTGCCATGGCTTGTGCCATCGGATATGCGCTGAAGGCACCGCCGCTGGTGCTGTATTCGCTGCTTGCCGTCGGTGCGTCCGCCAACTCCTTTGGTGGTGCGGGCGGTCCGCTTGCCGTACTCATCATCGCCATACTCGCCGCCGAGCTTGGCAAAGCGGTATCCAAAGAAACGCGCATCGACTTAATCGTCACGCCGTTTGTCACGATCTTCTCCGGTGTCGGTCTGTCCGCGCTGATCGCACCGTACATCGGTGAGGCAGCAAGTGCGCTTGGACGGCTGATCATGCAGGCAACCGAGCTGCAGCCCTTCCTCATGGGCATCATCGTCTCGGTGCTTGTCGGCATTGCGCTGACGCTGCCGATTTCCTCCGCCGCCATCTGTGCCGCGCTTTCACTGACGGGACTTGCCGGCGGTGCGGCGGTTGCCGGATGTTCGGCGCAGATGATCGGCTTCGCCGTCATGAGCTTCCGCGAAAACGGTGTCGGCGGACTGCTGTCACAGGGCATCGGCACCTCCATGCTGCAGATGGGCAACATTGTCAGAAACCCGAAAATCTGGATTCCGCCGATTCTCGCATCCGCGATCACAGGACCGCTTGCCACCTGCGTCTTCCGTCTGGAAATGAACGGCGCACCGATCTCCTCCGGCATGGGTACCTGCGGACTGGTCGGACAGATCGGCGTTTATACCGGTTGGGTAAATGATATTGCCGCAGGAACGAAAACGGAGATTACTGCTGTGGACTGGGCAGGACTTGCGCTGATCTGCTTTGTTCTTCCGGCGGTGCTGACATGGGCGTTCGGTCTGGTTCTGCGGAAGATCGGGTGGATCAAAGAAAATGATCTGAAACTCGACTGAACAACAAGGAATACGACGATGAAGCTGGCAACAACAACGGACGATTTCTGCGAATATATCACCGGGACACGGGAGCTTGACGATACACTGGAGTATTTCAGAGAAACCCCGTTCCGGCACTTCGATCAGATTATCAAAGCGCTGATCA
>JAFTLK010000056.1 GCA_017455975.1 Clostridia bacterium
ATGGTCCGCGACGGCACATGGACGCTCGACGCCATGTATGAAATGATGAAAGTGGTTCCGCTTGATTCCAACGGTAACGGTCAGACCGACGGTGATGACATGTTCGGCTGTGTTGCGCAGATGTTTGACGCGCTGGCGCTGACAACATCCTTTGGCTGCAAGATCTTTGAAAAAGATGCAAATGACATCCCGCAGTTCGTTCTGCCGGATGAGGCAAACTTTGACAAAATGCAGGTCGTCTCCGACTTCTTCTCCGACACCGCCCGTACCATCGTTGTCAACCACAGCATGTACAAGGGCTATGATGATCCGTGGAATACACTGTGGGCAGGCAAGTTTGCGGAGGGCAAGGGTCTGTTCATGTTCAACTGCCCCGGCAACCTCGGCGGCTTCACCGATATGGAGCAGGATTTCGGTATTCTTCCGATGCCGAAGTACAATGCCGATCAGAAGGACTACTACACGATGACCTCCATCTGGTTCACGACCTCCCTGTCCGTCCCAAAGGTACACGGTGCTGACAACGGCGACATCGGCACAGTTCTGGATGCCATGTCCTACCTGTCCTATGTCGATGTCGAACCGACCTTTGCGGAAACCTATTTGCAGAACCGCTACATCCGCGATGAAGAATCCGCCGAAATGCTGAACATCATCACCGCCTCCAAACAGTATGACCCCGGCTTTGTCTTCAACTGGTCGTCTGCCATCACACTGCCGCAGAACTGTGTTGAGCAGGGTGGCGACAAGCTCGCATCGACCATCGAAAAAGCGCGCAAGGGCATTGAAGCCGGCATCAGGAAGACCGTTGAATCCGCACAGGATCTGATGAACGAATAACGGTGAAAAGGAAAATACTATGAAAATTCTTGTTACCGTCCCGGTTGGAGGCAACCGCGACAAATATTTCCCGCCCAAGCTGATGGCACGTCTCGATGCCATGGGCGAGGTCATCAAAAATCCGCACGGCCATCAGTATACCCGCGATGCGCTGAAGGAAATTTTACCCGATATTGACATCGTCGTCACGCACTGGGGCTCGATCCAGTATGATGCGGAAATGCTTGACTGCGCACCGAAACTGAAGCTGCTGGCCCACTGTGCCGGTACCGTCGCGCACATCGCAAGTGAGGAATGCTACGAACGCGGCATTCCCGTTCTCAGCGCAAACCCGATTATGGCAAAATATGTTGCAGAGGGTGCGCTGGCCTACATCCTGTCCGGCATCCGTGCTGTCCGCGCCTACGACGGCAACATGCGCCGGGGACTGTGGCATCAGAACATGCCGCAGACCCGTACCATCGTCGGCGGTGAGATCGGTCTGATCGGTCTCGGTACGGTCGGACGCAATCTGCTCGACATGCTCCGTCCCTTCGGCTGTACCGTCAAGGTATTCGACCCGTATCTGCCCGCAGGTGCGCTGGACGCATGGGAATTTGCAGAGTGCACGTCGTTTGAGGAAGCCATGAAAAATCCCGTCGTTTCCATTCATGCCTCCCAGACGCCGGAAACCTACCACATGGTCAACGCCGAAGCGCTCGCGCTGATGCCGGATGATGCGCTGCTGGTCAATACCGCCCGCGGCTCGCTCATCGACATCGAGGCACTGATCCCCGAGCTGCAATCCGGCCGCATCCGTGCGGTTCTGGATGTCTATGAGCGCGAGGGGATTCCGCAGGATGAGCGGCTGCTTGCCTGCGAGAATAATCTGATCCTCCAGCCGCATCTGGCGGGCATGCCGTCCGGTTCTGCAATGACTGCGGCAATCTTTGATGATCTGGAACGCTTTTTGCACGGAGAGGCGCTGCAGCTGACCGTTTCGCACACGCAGTATCTGCATATGACGCAGGAATAGGATTTTATTGTCGGTGAAAGGGTTCTCGCTTTGAAGAAAGCACAAAACGAAACGGTATCCCCAAGCAAAACATTGGCTGCCGAAGGCCTGATGCATTCGGCAGCCAAAATTTTTCATTGTGCAAGTACACGGAACAGCTCTCCGAAGAGTGCATCGCGGTTGATATGCGTGACACGGCGGATGAGCGGACGGTTGTTGGTATATGCGTAATAGCCGTCATATTCGGGAATGGGTGCGGGTTCAAGAACCGATGCCATAAAACGGTCACCCTCATTGAGCAGCCATGCGACAGCGGTAACGTCCCAGATGACACGGCTCCAGACACGGCCTGCAGCATAGGTTTCCGCTTCCTCGACGGTGTGGTCGATCAGATAGTCACACAGTGCATTCTTGCCGCGCAGCCAGTATTCCAGCTCCGGCTGTGTCGTATAGAAGGCGGAAACAACACCCATACAGGGCAGCTGCACGACCGGTGCGCCGCAGCCGAACACAACACGTGCGGCCGCGACATCCTGCCAGAGGTTGAATTCCTTGGTATCGGGCCAGGACTTGTCATGACCGCCGAGCCAGACGATGACAATGCGGTCGATGATATCCGGATTGTAAAGGATCGCAGATGCAACATTGGTGATCGCACCGATGGCGACGACGTAAAGCGGCTTCTCCGGCGAATACTGCATGGCGAGATCACACAGGTGGTCAGCCGCAGGCGACGGAACCGGCGTCTTTTCGTTTGGCATATAGGTACGGCTGCCGCGATGCGTGATCGCTTTCTTTTCGGGCATGCCCATCAGCGCAAGCAGATTCAGGATCTCATCATAGCTCTTTTCCATGCCGTCCTCGGGAGAGGTGGAATTGTTATTGTGGAACGGTGCGGCATACAGAGCACGGACATTGAACTTTTCGTGCTTGATCATCAGGGACAGTGCGTACTGGTCGTCGATCTCATTGTAGGTGTCGGTATCGAGAACGCAGTCAATGGGTCCCTCGGGGACATTCAGGTTTTTGAGGCGTTGTGCTTCGGTCATGGCAAGGTCATCCTTTCCTGTTAATCATTATCTTTAGTATAACGGATTTTGAACAAAAAAGCAAGAGGTTTTGAAAAAAACAGGCAGGAATCTCACACGACTTTCGATTTTATCTTGATTTCCGACAAAGAACTGTGATATAATGTAAGCAAATCCTATCCGAAACAAAGGAGCAAAGCATCATGATGAGAATGGAACCCATCGAAAAGTGGATCTGGCTTCCGCGTGAGCAGTACCCGACCCACCAGACCACCCGCCAGAACATCTCCGACGCGGCGGACACCTACGCCGTCTGTCAGATCAAAAAAACATTTTCCGCGGGTAAGGCAATCAGAAAAATGGACGTGCGCTTCTCTGCCGATACCGCATTTGTGCTGTATCTGAACGGTGCACACCTTGCATCCGGTCCCTCCAGCATCGGCGGCGACTTTCTGTTCAACGACCGTGTTTATCCGCAGCAGTACGCAACCGAGCTGCATCTGACACAGGACGACAGCGCATCATTGGCCGACGGCATCGCAGACTTCTTCGCAGTCGTCAAAATGCAGCCGACGCGCATGTTTGAAATGTCCCACGGTCACGGCGGTTTTTTCTTAACCGCACATGTGACCTTTGAAGACGGCACAAAAACGCTGTTTTTAACCGACGAAACATGGGATATCCGCTATATGGGCGCCTATGTAAAGCCGTATCGCTATGACGGCACCGTCGCAAACGAAGACTGGGTCAAGGCGGAGAATATTCCCAACATCTGGCACAGCCTGACCTC
>JAFTLK010000057.1 GCA_017455975.1 Clostridia bacterium
ACCGGTGAGGTCTGGAATCCTACCGACTTGTTTAAGGTGGATATGCCTGAATCACTTAAAGAAAGGCAATTATCCAAAGCCGTTAAACAAGCCACTAAATTTCTTGAAAAGCAAGGATTAACCGTTTCTTAGGCTTTGCTTTCTGTATTTCGCCTTGCAAAAATTTGCTTTATTGCAGGGCTTTTTTGCTATGCCTTTATTCAACCGGAAGATATTTTACTTTCACGCTAATTACCATGGCTTTCATTTGTGAAAGCCTTCCTTTTTTTGGGGAATTGTGGATGGTTTTGCGGAGCAAAATCGTTGTTGCAAGACAACGAAAGCCACAAAACCCGCGTGAAAACGTATTTTTCACGCTAAATCCTCTGTGTTTTCAAGTGTTTTGAGATAGAAAAAGAACGATGCTAAGTCTTTCAACTTGACATCGTTCTTTTCGTAGCTGTTTTTCAATCCAGTAAGACAGATGCCGTAAAATTATGATTTTTACGGAATTACTGTCTTATCGGCACACGGGCAATGACAGGCATTTTTGGATTTTCTGTGTTTACAATGTACCGGTTCCGCCATGCCAGCCGTTTTTTCGCAAAACATTAGGCGACATTCCTGTTTCACGGCGTACGAATGCGGAAAAATGTGCCTGGGTTGAGAAACCGCACGCTTCCGCTACTGCTCCGATGGACAAATCTGTACTGCACAGCAGATGGACTGCGTATTCCAGACGGCACTGCATCAGATAACGGTATGGTGTAATACTGTAATACAGCTGTGTCAGTCTTGATAAATAGTATGGATGATATCCCATGGCAGCAGCGATGGATTGTTCATTGATATGTTCGCTGCAATGCTCGCGGATATACTGAAGTGTTACGCGGGCAATTTCCGCACTGTGATGCGATTTAGCTGTCATATGTTTTGCGGAGTTCTGCTGCTGTAAGGCTTCAAACAAAACAGATTTGATGATACCGGAAGCGATTTCCTCCGAATACGGCTGTTTTGTGATATACAATTCATAGATATGCTGCACCTGCTGACAAAGAATCGGACAATTTTGCAAAACAATCACATCATCAAGCTCCGGGAGTGCTTGTGCGGTATCAATGACATATTCCTGAACAAAATTGGGTTCATGTACAGGATTCCTGGACGAAATGGTGTTTCGATATTCTTGCGTCAGATCAAAATTGCAGCTGTACAAATGAAATGGTTCTGTATCTGCCGCATTACAGAAATCATATGGGATCCCAGGCTTCAGGATCACCAGAGATTCCTGTGAAACACGGGTTTCACTGTCCCGGATACGGACAATCGCAGGATTTTTCCGAATCGCGAAAAAACGCATATGATAAGCAACACTTTTGTGAATATTTTTTAGATTCCAGGCAAGATACGCTGCCGTTCGAAGACAGGGATTGATCGTTTCGTAATTCAAAGCCACCTACTCCTATAAAAGTTTGAAATAAACAAAACAAAATTGGGATTATACATATATTTCATATGATTTTTATGATACAATTTATTATATCACAGATTTGTTTTTTGCACAAGTCTGTGCGAGAAATTACAGTATCCCGTTTTAAAAGGAGCATGATTATCAATGAAACAAAAACAGCGGATTTTTGGATGGACAGCACTTTGTCTGGCGGTGCTGATGGCTTCCTCCTGCGCATCAACAGATATAACACAGACACCATCAACCGACGTATCAGAACACCAAACAGAAACAACCACCACAGAAACCGAATCTCTGTACCCGGCGCTGCTCGAAATGGATTGTGAGGGCAGAACGGTCAATGTACTGATTCGTACCGAATGGGGTTATGAATTTCTGGCAGAAGAAGAAACGGGCGATACCGTAAATGATGCGGTGCTTATGCGGAATCTGAATGTAGAGGAAGCATATAATGTAACCTTCTCATTTCTCGATTTTCCCGGTGCTCACGGAGTTCACATGGATTATGTCAACCGCATCCACAACAGTGTTCTTGCTGCCGACGGTGCATTCGATATCATCACCGGCTATCAGGCATATATGCCGCTCAATATCAGTTATGAAGACATGATGAATCTGAATGAACTTCCGTATTTGCAGACGGATGCTCCTTGGTGGGGACGGGCGGTCGTAGAGTCTTTATCGTTCAATGATCGCTGTTATGTATTGGGCGGCGATATTGCGGTGTCTCTGCTGGAAGGCATCTACTGTATGTATTTTAATAAAACGCTTGCTGAAAATTTTGACACCGAAGATTTGTATGAACTGGTGCGGACAGGCAAATGGACACATGAGGCCATGATACGCGTAATTCGCGGTACTGCGCAGGATCTGGACGGTGATAACCAATGGACCAATGGTGACCTCTATGGTTCTGTAACATCGCCCGGCTATCTCCAACCCTATCTGCTTTCATATGAAACACCGACATTGGCGGTTGCGGATGATGGCTTTGAATTGGTCTGGAATACAGAACGCACGGCATCGGTTATTGAAAAGCTGGTTGATATGACTTATTCGGAAGATGTCTTTTTTGCTGCAGATTGGGCATCCGTTGATACGTTGTTCCGAAACAGTCAGGTTTTACTGGCACCGTCTATGCTCGGAAAGGGATCCATATTCAGAGATATGGAAGATGATTTCGGCATACTCCCGTATCCCAAACTTGATGAATCGCAAAAATCGTATGCGACGACAACATTGAATGAAGTTACTATGGTTGGTATTCCAATAACCGCACCTGACCCCGAACTGAGTGCGCTGATGACAGAAGCATTATGTCGGGAATCTCACGACACGGTTGCCCCTGCTTTTTACGATATCGCGCTGAAAGGCAAGTATACACGAGATGAGAATTCCGTGGAAATGATTGAGTTGATCCGCGACAGTCTGACCTTTGATATCGGGTGGATGCATACGGTGATCTGCGGATTATCTGCTTACCAATATTACGCTTTGGTCAATGAAAAAACAACGGACTTTTCATCGTGGTACGCATCTAAAAAATCTGCATTTGAAAAAGGCGTGAGTGATCTCAATGCGTTATATTTTGAATAAAACCATGCAGACTGGCCTGCTTTGATTTGTTCAACTATAAGGAGCTGTGCAATGAAACGTACATGGAATTTTGTCTGGGACAGACTGTTTGATGACCGCACGGGAATGTTTTATAATCATCTTGCCGGCGACGATGCCCATGCCACAAAATATCTTCCGGAGCCTGAAATGATCCGTCAGTTGATTCCCAATCCAGCCGGCTACGGAACCGGAATGGAAGACTGTATGCTGAATGCAGGCATCATGATGGATGCGGTTATTTCCCGTTATGAAGCAACAGGAGATTTCTCCATGCGCGGTTATGCAGCACGCATTTTTCGAGGAATGCTTCTGGATGCTACTGTTTCCTCTCAAAAGGGCTTTCTTCCACGCGGAGTTTCCCCCGCCGACGGTCAGAGTCATTACATCGATACCTCACGCGATCAATATACAAACTGGTGGTTCGGAGCGTACCGGCTGTATTTTTCTGCTCTGTCAGATGAGGAGCAGCGGGCAGAGATCCGCCGCTGTCTGACAGCGATGGCAGAAAAATTTGAGGCCGAGGTGATACCCGAAAACAACTGGAACTTTCTCAGAGAAGACGGAAACATCGGGATGGTCGGTCAGATGTGGGGAGATATCCATCCACATGAATATCTGAGGCTGCCGATGCTGTATCTTCTGACATGGAAAACCACGAATGATGAGCATTGGAAAGAGCAATATTTGCGCTATCGTGATGAAGCTGTAGAAAAAACGCTGGATTTTGTACCTCTGTCCGGTGCAACTTATGTAGGACTTCAGCTGCAATATTCCATGCGTATGGTGTATGAGTTGGATGAAACACAGCACATTCAGCAGAAATTGCGCGCATTCATGCAGAAAATGGCTGAACCTTATGAAACCCTGGCAATCCGGAAGGCAGAAAATCTGATGACAGCGGAGGGAGCCGAATGGCTGCAGATTCCCTATACGATCTGGCAGAAATCAAAATTCCGTTATGCGGGATATGTCGGCGGCATGGCATACTTTATTCCAGAACCATCGGATTTTCGCGAGAGTCAGACGTATTATCCGCTCCGAGCTGTCGGAGAAGGCATTGCTATAGCGGCGCTCTGTCCAGGATATCAGATTTCGGAGAAATCACTGCAAAAACTATGTGAAATGGCAGCCTTTGTTGATTACAGTCTGCACAGAACCTGTGCGCCGATTGCTCTACTCGATGGATATTGGAGAGTCATGGCACGGCTGAAATAATCAAAGTACAATTTGAAACAAACAAAGACCAAAACAGCATCGAGCCGAAGTGAATCTGTGGCGATGCGGTGTTCCTGATTTTGTTTTCAAGACGAAGATTTTTCCTTGACAATTTATCCTTTTCAAAACATATACGCCTGTCATGTGCGGTGCTTGATTCGTCAGAATCAGCTGCATATAACAGGCGTATGTTTTTCAGTTAGGATGATTCACGGTACTGCCCGACGATCTCATCGCGGTAATGTTCCTGCTCCGCCGGCGAAAGATTATCAAATCCTCGGTTCATGACCTTCTGTTCAAAGCGCATTCTCGTCTGCTGCTCCTGCCGTGCACGTGCTTTTGTACCCGCCGCACTGCGCTTCGGCATCACCCGCTTGTTGTCCTGGTCGTCTGACTTTGTAACAGAAAATTCCCTATTAACATTTTCGCCTGTCCTTGTTTCTGCTGTGCTCTCCCCCAGCGCCTTTGCATACAGATCCCGCACCTGCCGGACATAGTCACGCTCTTTCGCTTCCGCATTGCCCATCTTCGCAAGCAGGGAATCAAACCATTCTCTGATGCGCTGACCGAGCGTGCGGTTTTCCGATACCAGTGAGCGGATGGATGCCTCGTCCGTCAGATACCGCTTTTCGATCTGCTCCGCGATGATCTCATGTGCAATCTCTCCCTCTTCGCGCAGACGGTGTCCTGCATCGTTGTAAAGCAACTCCTTTTTGCGGTACTCCGCATCAAGGTCCATGCCGTCCCGCTTCATGCGGTCGAAGATGACCGAGCGCAGCTGAAGATAGGAATCCGTGTTTTCAATGGAGTGCGTCAGCTCGTGTGACAGGATCTGCGCGGATGGGTTCTTTGATTTCACGTTGATGTTGATCGTGTTGGAATCGGGATCCCAGAAGCCGTTGTTGATGTATCCGTCGTTTTCCGCCTCCGAGAAGAACCGTACACCGCGCCCGGTCAGGCTCGACATATCCCGCGCAAGCGCAATGGTGCCATCGCCCGCGCCATAGCGCGCGATGCGTTGCAAGCATTGGCGATCCGGTCAAACGCGGAACAGATTCCGGGAATGGCTCCGGCTTTGGAGAAAAAGAAAACCGAGCACAACCGTGGGTAAACGGTTATGCCCGGTCAAGCGAGAGAAGTCGCGCCGCCGCAGATACAGTCTGCGATCAAAGGGTTTGGGATGCTTCCCAACAAGCGGGACGGAGGACGTGGTGCCCTGTGGGCCCTGCTTGCGGAAATTGTATTGCGCTTATTCTTCATTTCCACATAACCCACCGTTCGATTAGGAACGGTGGGTTATTCAATGTGTGAATTTTCGCGCAATTACTCTTTGATTTCGTCATCAATTAGCTGCATAACCTTTTTTAGGGCAAGAAAATGTTTAGGGATATATCGAATGTCTTGGCGCTTACCATCCAATTCGATAGAAAGTACGATTCGCTCGGAATCACCTTCGATAATTTCCGTTTGCATGATTTGCTCATAAAGCCCATTAAGATCACGAGAACATACATCATACTTTGCAGCACAATTCGGACAGAGGCACAGCGAGTTCCACGCAAGATGTGTTGTCTGTCGTATTGATGCCGAAAGGTGCTGTGTGTTGATAACATTCTTCGCAATAAAGTGGGGAGCTTGGTTGTAACCGATGATGACCGTATTGCACATCTGACACTTTCCTTGATACCAGTTGCACAGCAAGCTACGTTCTTCTTTAGTGGACTCCACTACACGCCCGAACAGTTTTCGTTGAGCTGGCTTCATTTGTTTTGCATTGTGAAAAGCTGCTTCAACATTTGTTTCACGTCGTGAAACATTGTTGACCGCACCATCCGTCGAAAAAATATCGCCGGCATTTACGTTTGAAGTGGAACGTTTTTGTTGCTTCTTAAGCAATTCCTGTCCCGACAATGGCGCAATATTTTTTGCTGCCTCTTTTTGTGCTTTCCATTGCTGATATTCTTTGAATTCATCTTCGGGAAGAAGGTACATACCTGCTTTTTTTGCTGCTTGTTCCAATTCCTCTTTTTCTTGACTTTGTCTTTCTGCGGCACTTCCGATTTTCAATGCTGTCATAAGCCTGTTCGCTGGATCATATTTAAAATCAGTATGTAAATCAGAAAGAGTTATGTCTTCCGGCTTGAATAGTTCCCCTTGTTTGTTAGGTAACCAAGCGTATTTTTTTAAGTAATAGATAAGGGAGGATTCGCATGTTTTCACTTCCGCTGAATCATTGGGCGAATAACGTGCGATATCATAACGTGCGATACCATATAGAAAGATAATATTTTTCCCGTCCCTTTCAAGTGTCCGCCAAATGAGCTTGCTTATCTTAAACGATTGCAGTTTGAGCAGATTTTCCAAACCTGGAATCGTCCAGTCCGTATCTTTACAATTATCTGTGCGTTTGCGATCGCTATGTAACATAGAAGAATATAGCGGATGTTGTGGCGGACCAAGCACACTACGTCTTTCAAGTGTAAGATCTTTCAAGATACCACAGGAATCGACAAACGTAATAAACTGTTGGAGTTCCTTCTCGTTATAGCGCTCAGCATAGCCCTTCCATAAGCAAGCTTTTTCGTAGGCCGAAGCAAGAATTTCACCGGATTCATTTCCATAAGCTTCACCCAAGAAAAGTTCGGATGCTTTTGCAGTATACAGGTCGTTATCTTCAATATTCTGGAAAAAGAAGATTGGATGTTCAGAAAAATCAATATCACTATGTTCGGTTTTATATTTTGCAAACACGATCATGTCATTGAAATATTGATCATTAAGCTCTATCCCATCATCGTATGTACGCAGAAGTTTTTCTACTTCTATCCTCGGCCCATACTCTTGAATACCAAGTATGTTATGAAAAAACGCACGAATTGTCTCACATGTCTTTTCCGTTTTCGTTGACGATAACACAAAGGTCT
>JAFTLK010000058.1 GCA_017455975.1 Clostridia bacterium
TCGCTGTGGAATTGATGACAAAGATTCTTGCGGAGCCGTCCTGTGACATGGCGCGCAGAATCGTGGCTTGTTTTTTGTTCTCCATAATGTGGGTATCTCCGTTTATTTCTTTTTACAGATAAAATAGTGCCGTTCGTCTTCCTTGCCGGCCGGTGTACCGTTGAAATCGGACACGGTATCGAGTACCTCAAATCCCGCCTGCTCCAGCAGTCTGCGCAGAACACGGTCGGAATAGGCGCGCTCGGACTGTACCTCCTCAAACCGCTCCCACAGCCCCGATTCCGTCTCGCAGAAAAACGTCAGATAGAAACGGCAAAGACCGGTCTTTTTGTTGTACTGGTTCTGCCAGCCGAGGAATGTGGTTTCATCCTCTAAAATATACGATTCATCACCGAAGATGTGCTCAAACTTCCAAGGAGTATTGACATCAAACAGAAACAGACCGCCGTCATTGAGAAACGTATGCACCCGTGCAAAGCACCGCGCAACGTCCTCTTTCTTCGTCAGATAATTGATGCCGTCCAGGGAGCAGACGACCGCGTCAACCGTGCCGTAAAGGTCAAAGGCACGCATGTCCTGTTCCAGATACAGCACATTTTTATGCTCTGCAGCGGCGGCCGCCTGTGCGCGCGACAGCATTTCCGATGAAAGATCGATGCCGATCATGTCATAACCGCGTCCGGCGAGCAGATTGGTCAGGATACCCGTTCCACAGCCGAGGTCAAGCACCATCAACGGCCTGGTATCTGCATAGCGGGCAAACTGTGCCTCATAGAAATCCGCCCACGCCGGGTAGTCGACATCCTCCATCAGCGCGTCGTAGCAGGAGGCGAGAACCGAATAAGCAGGTGCGGTCATTTGTCCTCACCCTCGTTCTTCATGCGGGACAGAACCGTCACATAACCGTCCGCACCGTACTTCAGACAGCGGTTGACACGGCTGATGGTCGCGGTGGAAAGCCCGGTCCGCTCCGCAATGTCGGTATAGATGCAGTTTTCTGACAGCAGCTTTGCGGCATACAGACGACGCGACATTTCCTGCAGCTCGGGGACAGTGCAGAGGTCTTCAAAGAAATTGTAGCATTCATCAAGAGATTCCAGAGACAAAATAGAGCGGAACAGCAGATCCAACTTTTCGTCCTTCATTTTTTCGTTCATGGTATCGTATCCTTTCTCGGTGCAGATGACCAAAATCCATATCTTTTTTTATTATACTACATTTTTTCCGCAAAGTAAAGTGCTAAATTGTGAACACTGAAAATTCTCATGCTTTTCATCAAAACAAAGAGGAAAGTAAACAAACAGTAAATTCACTGTCAGAGATAAAATTTTAAGACAAAAAGAATTGACAAAAACATCAAAAAAAGGTATAATATATTTATGTTTGATTTTTTGCATACAAGAGATTCCTTTTTGTATGCAAACAGAAAGGATGAACCACACCATGGTAAAACACACACTCGGCTTTATCATCTCGATTCTGCTGATCGTCGGTGTCTGTATTGTCGCGCTGGTCGGTGTCGGCCCTATCGACGGTGTTCTCGACGAGGGCGGCGTCCGTAAGGGTCTTGACCTTGTCGGCGGCTCCGTCATCGTCTATGAAGCAGATCTGGAGGAAGAGCCCGATCCCAATGAACTCGCTTTCAACATGGAAGCGGTACAGAACATGATGGTCAACCGTCTGACGACGCTCGGCTATACAGAAGCCACAGCCACCCTCAACGGCGACCGCCGTATCCGTATTGAAATCCCCGCCATCGACGATCCCGAGGAAGCATCCCAGCTGCTCGGCTCGACCGCAAAGCTCGAATTCTGCGATGCCGACGGCAATGTCCTGCTGGAAGGCAAGGACATCAAGGCGGCGTATCCGCAGTACGGCGACGCAACCGGACAGGGTATCCCGCAGTTCTTTGTCGCACTGGAATTCCAGCCGGATGCCGTTGAAAAGTTTGAAGCGGCAACCGAACAGGTTCTCGCAGGCGACAATGTTCTAAACCAAAAAAATTACATTGCCATCGTTCTCGACGGTGAAACTCTTTCCGCACCGTTTGTCCATGAGGTCATGCACACCGATTCCTGCACCATCACCGGCAACTTCGACCAGGAGCGCGCGGTCTGGCTGGCATCGATCATCACCTCCGGTCAGCTGCCCTTTGCACTGAAAGAGGTTCAGCTTGAAGCCATCGGTCCGACCCTCGGCGAAGAAGCACTCTCCACCTCGATGATCGCAGGTGCCATCGGCATTTTCCTCGTCATGGTCTTCATGTCCATCTTTTACAGAATGCCCGGTCTGATGGCATCCATCGCACTCTGCGGCTACATCGGCATCGTCGGCATCGTCATCTGCATCTCCAAGGTCAACCTGTCCCTGCCCGGCATCGCAGGTATCATCCTGTCCGTCGGTATGGCGGTTGACGCAAACGTCATTATCTTTGAACGCATCAAGGAAGAGCTGCGTGTCGGCAAGAGTACCGTTGCCGGTGTCCACGCAGGCTTCAAGAACGCCTTCTCCTCGATCATCGACTCCAACGTCACCACGCTGATTGCCGTCGTTGTCCTGATGGTCTTCGGCACCGGCTCCATCGTCGGCTTTGCACAGACGCTGCTCATCGGTATTCTTGTATCGATGTTCACCGCCCTGATCGTCACGCGCTTCTTCTTAACCTGTCTTGTCGGCATGCGCGTCACCGACCCGAAGAAGTGGGGTATGTGGAAAAAGGATATGGAAATCAGAAAGGAGACGCTGGGTAAATGAACTACGAATTCAATCCGCAGGGCATGTATGATATGAATGCCCCGTCCGAACCCAAGAAAAAGGTTTCGCAAAAGCTGATTCCCTTCATCAAGCTCCGCCGGTATTTTCTGATCTTCACGGCTGTCTGCTTCGTGATCGGTCTGGCGATCATCCTGCTCCGCGGCTTTGCATGGGACACAGATTTCATTGGCGGTACCTCCATGCAGATCAACATCGGTCATACACTGACCAAGGAAGAGATCGCCGAGATCACATCCATCACAGAAGATATCATCCAGAAGAAGGTTTCCGCAGTCCAGCGTACCGGCGACGGCGGCAAACAGGTGCTCATCAAGTGTACCGAGATCGACACAGAAACCCGTGACGCGGTCTTTATCGCACTCAAGGATCGCTTCGGTCTGACCGATGCCGACCGTCTGAATGTCTCCTCTGTCGGCGCATCCGTTTCGGCTGACTTCCGACGCTCCGCCATCATCTCCGTTTCGCTTGCTGTCGCGCTGATGCTGGTCTACATCACCATCCGCTTTGACTTCCGCTCCGGTCTTGCCGCAATTTGTTGTCTGACACATGACCTGTTCTTCATCATGGTTGCTTATGCACTGCTGCAGCTGCCGATGAACACCAACGTCATCGTCGCTCTGCTGACCATTCTCGGCTACTCGATCAATGCGACCATCATTGTCTTCGACCGCGTCCGCGAAAACGTCAAACTCAACCCGAAGAGCTCCTTTGATGACAACGTCACCCTGTCGGTCAACCAGACCCTCCTCCGCTCGATCAATACGACCATCACGACACTGCTCACGATTGTCATGATCTACATCCTCGGTGTGCAGTCTATCCAGCAGTTCATCCTGCCGCTGATCGTCGGTATCGTCGCAGGTCTTTACTCCTCCGTCTGTCTCGCCGGCAACGTCTGGGCATTGCTGCAGGGACTTGGCAAGAAGAAAACCGCAGTTGTTCCCGCAGAAAAGAAATAATTTTCCTACAAGCGATCTGTCATACGGCAGGTCGCTTGTTTTGGGTCTGTTTACCTTTATTTGTAAATGGTTTTCTTTTCATCTTGAATGTTTTCATCCGCTCAA
>JAFTLK010000059.1 GCA_017455975.1 Clostridia bacterium
GAATATCCGCTGTACCAGCCGCACAACGGCTGGGCAGAACAGGATCCCGCAGACTGGGCAAATGCGTCCGTCGGCACCGTCAAAGCCGTTGTGGAAAAGAGCGGCGTGAACCCTGCCGACATCGTCGGTGTCGGTCTGTCCGGCCAGATGCACGGTCTTGTCATGCTCGATGCGGACAATCGTGTTCTGCGCCCCTCCATCATCTGGTGCGACCAGAGAACCGCAAAGGAATGTGACGAGATCACATCCCGTGTCGGCGCCGAAAAGCTGATTGCGATCACCGCCAATCCCGCGCTGACCGGCTTTACCGCATCCAAGATTCTCTGGGTGCGCAACAATGAGCCGGAGGTTTACGCAAAATGCAGACACATTCTCCTGCCCAAGGATTACATCCGCTTCCTGCTGACCGGTGTTTATGCCTCCGAGGTCTCCGATGCGGGCGGCATGCAGCTGCTCGATGTACCGAATCGCACATGGTCGGACGAAGTGCTCGGTGCGCTGGAAATTGACCGTTCCCTGCTCGGCGACATGTACGAATCCCCCGAGATCACAGGCACGATCACAGAAGAAGCCGCACGCTTGACGGGACTTCTGCCCGGTACACCCGTCGTTGGCGGTGCCGGTGACAATGCGGCGGCGGCAGTCGGTGTCGGTGTCGTCAATGACGGCGACGCATTCACGACCATCGGTACGTCCGGCGTTGTCTTTGCGCATACCGATAACGTCAGCATTGACCCGCGCGGCCGTGTCCACACGTTCTGCTGTGCGGTTCCCGGCGCATGGCACGTCATGGGTGTCACACAGGCTGCCGGTCTTTCCCTGCGCTGGCTGCGCGACACTGTCTGCACGGAAGAAACCGCTGCGGCAGCCTCCCTCGGCGTTGACCCGTATGAGGTCATGTGTACCGAAGCGGCAAAGTCTCCGATCGGTGCCAACCGTCTGCTCTATCTGCCTTATCTGATGGGTGAGAGAACCCCGCACCTTGACCCCGATGTCCGCGGTGCATTTGTCGGTCTGTCCGCGATGCATACACGCGCCGATATGACCCGTGCGGTGCTGGAAGGCGTTTCGTATTCGCTGACCGACTGTATGTCAGTTCTCCGCGAAATGGATGTCAACCCGACGGTCATGCGCGTCTGCGGCGGCGGCGGCAGAAGCCCGATGTGGCGGCAGATGCTAGCCGATATGTTCGGTATTCCGACGGCTGTCACCACGGCGGAAGGTCCTGCGCTCGGTGTTGCGATCCTCGCCATGGTCGGCGCGGGCATTTACCCGACGGTATCCGACGCGTGCAAAAAGATCATCACACTCAAGGACGAATTTGCGCCCGATATGACGGCAAACGCAGGCTATCAGCCGTACTACGGTATTTACAAGAAGCTGTACGGCGATCTGCGCGAGACGTATAAAATGATGGCGAAGCTGTGACAGAGACGCGCATAAAACTCGTAGGGCGGGGGCTTGCTCCCGCCGCTGTGGGCGAACAGCATCCCCATTCTATCTATCTGATTATGGGCATATTTTCAAACGGCATTCTGCAAAAGAGTGCCGTTTTTCTATTGACAAATCGGGCGGTGTGGTGTATAATGGAGGTGCTACACAAAATGAATATCGAAAATCGGGGATAACTGTCTTTTTTTGCAAAGGGATTTTTATACCTTTTTTCTGCATGGAGTTTATTATATCGTTACAAGTAAATACTTGACTTCGGTCAATTGTGTATTTACCTCCTTGTATACGATGTGATATGCTCTACAGATGAAAATCTGACAGTTTATCCTTGATATGCATTTTGTGTAGCGACAAATCGGGAGATACACTTTGACAGTGCGTCTCTTGATGAGGCGCACTTTTTTATATTTACCAAAGGAGATTTTTTATGAATACAAGTCGTATCCGCAGTATACTGCTTGCATCATTCGTTACAATCGGCACTCTGTCGGCTGTAGCTTGCAGTAACTCCCCAGACAACACTGATACTATCCAAAATAATAATACCACCGATACAATTTTCATCGAATCCACTGAACCGCATCCGTACGAAGAATATGATTTTGAACAGCAAGAATTTCGGATTTTGGTTTCCGGCACAGGTTATGACGGTCAGCAAGCTTCTATTTATACAATCGTTCACGATGAAGAAACAACAGGTGATATTGTCAGAGAAGCCGTTTACAAGCGGAATCTTTCCGTCGAGGAACTGTTGAATGTTAAACTTGTCTTCACAGAAAGCAGCGATTCTTATAATGATATTACAAATACACTAACCAATATGATCTCCGCCGGCGATGATGCCTATGAGCTTGTTATCCATGACCTCTTTCCGCTTGCAGCAATGTCCGTCAACAATTATTTTGCTAACGTCCTTGATATAGAGCATCTTGATTTTTCGCAACCGTATTGGTATGAGGACTTCATGAAAGATATTTCTTTCCAATCCAAAGAAAAGCGTTATCTTTTAGCCGGAGACTATTTCCTTGATATTTTACGTTCCTCTCATGCTTTGTATGTTAATAAGGATATGTTTACAAATCTGTACGATTCCACAGATGTTCTGTATGAACACGTTCTCAATGGAACATGGACACAGGAGTGCTTTTTGACCTACATTGCCGATACCTATCAAGATCTGAATGGTGATGGCACCCAGGATGCAAGCGATCGCTACGGATATTGTTACCCGTCCATGTGGGGACCGATGATTCCATGGGTTGTTTCTTCTGATATTACATATTTAGATTATAGCGAAGATGGCACACCTATGTTTGCTATGAACAACGAGCGATCCGTTCTTCTTTTGGAACGACTCAACACAATCTTCCATCATCAGTCATCGTATAATCATGGTCAAAATTCATCAGAAAGCACAACTGCCTTCATCAACGGAAACGCACTATTCGCCGGGTATCATCGTGTCAGTTCTCTTGAACTGTTCCGAGATATGGAAATTGACATCGGTATCTTGCCATATCCGAAAATGGACGAGGGACAGGATGATTACATAACCTCTGTACATGACACAACCAATGTAGGTATCATCCCAAATACCTGTACCAAAAGTGATATGCTTGGTGTTGTTCTTGAGGTACTGTCCATGGAAACCGAAAAAACCGTCATTCCCGCTTATTACGAAACTGCTTTGAAAGTCAAATATGCACGAGACGATCAATCCTCTCAAATGCTTGACATTATTCGTTATCATATTGACGATGTATTCCCTGTTGCATTTAACGGATATTGTAGCAGTGTACCACTCGAAAAAGCATTCTGTATTCCACTTCAGAAAAAATCAACCGATTTTGTTTCTAATTATAAACGGAACGAAAAATATGCACAGAGTAAACTTGACGACTTGTGGGAAGCATTTTCTTCGGAGGATTAAATAGAATTATCGGTTATTCTTGACAACACACGTCTTTTCTGATATAATTTATGATAGAAAATCCAAATTTCAGAAAAGGAAGGTACATCACCATGGCAAAGGAACATCTCGAAAAAGCTGCCGAAAAAGGCAAGGGCTTTTTCTCCGATTTCAAGAAATTCATCATGAAGGGCAACGTCCTTGACCTTGCGGTCGCGGTTGTTGTCGGTGCTGCGTTCAACGCCATCACCAACGGCCTTGTCAAGAACATTATCACCCCCGTTATGACCTACTTCACCAGCGGCGCATCCATCGACGAATGGGAAGTTGTCCTGCGCGAACAGGTCATAAACGCAGAAGGCGTTGTTGAAGTTGAAAAGATCGCCATCCAGTACGGTCTGTGGCTGCAGACGATCATTGACTTCATCATCATCGCGTTCTCCATCTTTGTTGTTGTCCGCATCATCAAGGGCATGGAAGCAAAGATGAACGCAAAGGAAACCGCCGAAAAGGAAGCTGCCGAAGCTGCAAAGAAAGCAGAAGAGGAAGCCGCTGCCGCAAAGAAAGCAGAAGAAGATGCCGCAGCTGCCGCAAAACAGCAGGCGATTCTCGACGAATACTATGCAAACATCCGCGCACAGTCCGAGCTGCTCCGTGAGATCAGTGCAAAGCTCAACAAGTAAAATGCAAAATCCGCGATCGTTGTGACCGCGGATTTTTTGTTTATTCGTTTGTTTCTCCGGGCATCAGGGAAAGCATCTTTTCATGAATGTCGGGCGCTGTTTTACGCAGGTTGACGACCCTGCCATCTGTATTCAGAAAACAGTGCTTTGTTTCCCCTGTACAACGCACCTCGCCGCTCTCCTTGTCCCGGACGGTATAGGCGATGTTGAAGCGGAAGCCGTTATAATACGAGACAGTCGCCTCAATGACCACCGTTTCCCCGAAGCGCGACATGGACTTGTATTCCGCTGTGACACCGAGCACCGGCGACACAATCCCGCGCGCCTCCACCGTGTCATACCCGCATCCGATCTGCGCCAGCATATCACACCGCGCCTCCTCAAACCAACGGATGTAGTTGGAATGATGCACAATCTTCATCTGATCGGTTTCGTAGTATTGAATTTTATGTTCGTATGGAAGCATGTGATTTCTCCTTGTCAGATCCGAGATAAACTGTAATTTTCACATTCGCGCAAGCGAATATTTCACAGCGAAGCTATTTCACTTGGCAGCGCCGAATTTCACGCAATGCCGGCGAATTTCACTGAAAAAAGCCAAGTCATACGACTTGGCTTTTTTCATGGTGCAGGCAGAGAGACTCGAACTCTAGACCTTCCGCACGTCAAGCGGATGCTCTAACCAACTGAGCTATGCCTGCAGAACTTCGCTTTGCGAAGTTCAAAAGAATGTTTCACATTCTTTCAGAAGTTCACAAAGAAGCACGTTCCTCATCGGAACAATATTATTATACCACAGATAATCGGTTCTGTCAATAGGTTTTTGGAATTTTTCAAATATTTTTGCCGTGATATGGAAACCGACGGAAAAATATGGTATAATTTTGAAAAAAGCGTGACGCAGTGCGGGATTCTGCGTCTATATGGGTATCCGGATACAACACACAAAGGAGGCGAGGCTCTGTCATGGAAGATCATGCAATCATTGATCTGTATTTTGCGCGCGCAGACAATGCCATTGCCGAAACCGCTGACAAATACGGGCGCTACTGTCACACCATCGCTTACAATATCACACAGGACACCCTTGACAGTGAGGAATGTGTCAACGATACCTATCTCCGTGCGTGGAACGCGATGCCGCCGACACGCCCCAATTCCCTGTCCGCGTTTCTCGGGCGGATAGTGCGGAACCTGTCGCTGGACCGCGTTCGCCGCAAGCAAGCGGAAAAACGTGCGGCAGAGCGCATGGAGGGAATCCGCGAGGAGCTGTGGGACTGTCTGCCCGCAGAATCGGACACGGCAAAGGTCGCCGATGACCTGGTGCTGGCCGATATCATCAACCGGTTTCTCGCATCTCTGCCGGAGGTGACGCGGAATATCTTTCTGCGGCGGTACTGGTATTTTTCCAGCGTGAAAGAGCTTGCCGCCGACTATCATATGAGTGAAAGCAAAATCAAAATGATGATGATGCGCGCAAGAGAATCCCTGCGCGCAGAACTGGAAAAGGAGGGATTTACGCCATGAAGTGCATTGACCGCTTACTGGATGCCATCGGTATGGCGGATGACGCTTATATCGAAGCCGCATCCCCGCAGAACAAGCCTGCCGCTCCGCGCCGCATCTGGACACGTTGGGCAGCGACTGCCGCGTGCATCATGCTGATCTCAGCGCTCGGTCTGACCGTGCTGCCGCGTCTTGCGGGTGTCGTCGGTTCAGACGGTGCGGCGGCAGAATGTGCGCCGAACGAAGAACAGACACCGGCACGGGTCCCGGAGGTTGAGGACAGCGGTGATACGGACGACGGACGGCATCGGTTTCAGATCGGCACGGATGACAATCCCTTAGCCGATCAATACGGCAATGCGGATATTTATCCGCCCGACGACGGTCCCATCACACCCGATAGCGGTGAGTCAGTCGACAATCTCTGGCAGGACACACGCAAATACCGCGATGTCGATGTGCAGTCCGCGGAACTCGGTATCGTCTGGTCATGGGAGGACTTAACCCCGGCGGAACGCTATACGTCGTTTACGTTCGGCACGGGGACCTACCGCACCTGCGCACGGGAGATTGATGAAGCTTACATCGGTGCGCACCGCGGCAATACCTTTGCTGTCGGATACGAAAATCACGATGCATCGCAGGAGCGTTTGGCGGAATGCGC
>JAFTLK010000060.1 GCA_017455975.1 Clostridia bacterium
AAAATTAACACCAAATGCCTTGTAACGGTCATGGCAGACTCCACGGTTCACGGCGGATGCAAGGCATTTCTCGATTTTCTGCTGTCCGACCGCGTACAGACCAGTGACAACATGATCAACACCAACCTTCCCGTGACGCTGTCGGGACTGTCCGGCGCGATTGATCGGTATCGGTATTTCTATTATATCAGAAACGCCGGTGACCGCATAGAGCCTGTTGCGATTTCCGATGTACCGCTGGAAGACTACACGTCTGGTTTTTCTGCCACCTATAATATTGAGATCGTCATCACGGATGAAGACAAAGCAGCAATGATGGATTTCTTTGAGAACTGCCATATGCGGGCGGATTCCGATCCTGTCATTACCTCGATTGTTGAGGAAGAGTTGTCGTTCTGGAACGGCGGTGCAAGAACGCTGGAGGAAACCGCGAAAATCATCCAGTCCCGCGTGTGGATTTATCTCAATGAATAAAAAATCCTGCAGAATGCAAAAGGATGTCACAAACCGACTGAAAATCCGTCTTATTTGTTAAGAAATCATAATAAACGGAGGACTCTATTATGAAACAACGGTTATTACATTTTTTGGTTATCCCGCTGATGGTGATCAGTCTGCTGTTCTGCGGCTGTGACGGCGGGGACGGGATTACCTATACCACCGAAACCGACCGTCACGGTAATATTGTGACGGTTGCGGCGGCAGGGGAGCTGCAGGAGGGGGCGGTGATCACATCGCTTGCGGATCGGGAAACATCCGACGATTCCGCATATATTACCGGTCTGAAAACCTATCGGGTAAAGCCGCTGGATGAAGCGGTGCCGTCTGACTTGACTTGGGTGCGTTTTGTATATGCCGATGCAGACGGTATCAAAATCGGCGCCATAAAGGGGCTTGATCTGGTTCTGTTCAATCTTGACCGAGAGGGGAACGTGGTCAGCCAGCGTCTGATTCCCGAGTCGGATGTGAAAGGGGAGCACCCGATGTACGGATGCGTGCTTCCGGATGACGGACTTCTTGCCGTCTATGGTCTGAGCGGACGCACCCAGGGCGTGATGCGGCGGTATGATGCGGCAGGAACGCTTTTGTATGCTGCAGATCTTCCGGAGGAGGTACAGGCCAACGCCAATGAATTTGAGGCGCATGTCACCGAGGCGGATGACGGCGGCTATCGGATCGTCATGCGGTTTTCCGGTGCGGTTGTTGCGGTGGACGAAACGCTGACCGTGCAATCCTGCTATGTGCCGGAGCGTTACCAAATGACGCAGCTGTCGTACCGCGGGGACGGGGTCTATCATATTGCAACATACAATAATCAGATGATCCGTTTTGATGCCGTAAGCGGCGAAACAGAGGAATTCCGGCTCCCGCTGCAGGAAACCTTCTCCGGCTACCAAGATTTCTGTTATGATATGCAGGGAAATCTGTACTGCGGTGACAGTGAGGGCATCTATCGCGTCCCGGAGGACGGCACACCGCCGGTACCGGTACTGCAGTGGCTCAACGGCACGGCGCGGTCAAGCTCCCGAAACATCATCCTTGACGAAACCACGGTGTTATCTCTGCAGCAGCGCGAGTTTTCTTCCTCTTCTGAATTTGTGATTCTGGACTGCGCACATGAAGAACGGTTTTCCGCACCGCGCCGCATCATTGAGATCGGAATACTCGACGGTGTGAACAAGTTCCGCATGGATGAAGAAGGCTTCTCCAAAAAGAAGGCGCATGCTGCCGGCGGAACGCTGGCCATTCTCAAGGAAGCGATTGCCATTTTCAATACGGAGAGTGAAGCGTATTACGCTGTTCTGCGCGATTACGGTAAATATTCGGATGCGATGGAGATGTTCAAATCCGACATGCTGACAGGCAATGCGCCCGATATGATTCTGTACGGAACGGAGGAGGACTTGTCCATCTATACCGAAAAGAATCTGATGGTCGATCTTCTGCCGTTTTTCGGTGACCGTCTGCTGGGCGGCGCAAGGGATGCGATGCTGCGGACAGGGGCGCTGTGGAGCCTGCCGTTTGTCATGCACCTGCAGACCTATGCAACCTCCGATCCAGCCATCGACGGTGCGCTGACATATTCCGATTTTTATGCACTGACAAACGGACTGTCCGGACGCGATGACTCCCCGGAGCAGCCGCTGTATCCGGAGACGGAAACGATCCGGCAAAACGGCGGGCTCCTCAATGTTCTGGTCGAGCGTGATGATATCCCGTTTTCCGGTGCGGTGGTTGGGGGCAGCCATGACAGTATTCAGCACATTTATCAGCGCGGCATATTTGACTTTGTGGATTACACTGCCAAAGAAGCGCATTTTGATACAGAGGCATTCTGCGACTTTATCCGTGCATTGGCGGACATTGACCGGGAGTTTGTCCATACCGGGGCTGGCGCTCTGATCGTTGACCCGAGAGGGGCCGTTGCCGAATATATGATGAGTACCTCGTATCTGCCGGAGAATCTGGAACAGGGGCGTCTGAAGCTGCTGTCTGTCGATTTTGAATCGCTCGGTGCCTATGCCGCGCTGAAGCGGGTCTACGGAGACGGTTCGATTCCGTTTACGCTGTGCGGATATCCTGCCGCAGAAGGGCGTGGTGCCGGTATCTATGTTCCGACAGCCATGGCGGTACTGACACAGTCCGAGGTTCACGGCGGCTGTGCGGAATTTATTGATTTTCTGCTGTCTGACCGTGTGCAGACCTCGGAATCCGTGGTTGCGGATTATCTGCCCGTGACGCTGTCTGCCATGGCGGCGGCGATTGACGGACAGCGGTATTTCTATTACTCAAAGAATTTGCCGAATCCTTTGTATCCGTTTGCCGTTTCCGCACAGCCGCTGGAGCAATACAGGGATATTGAACCCGGCGGGGATATTACGGTGATTGAGATCACGGATGAGGATAAGGCTGCCATGCTTTCGTTTTTTGAGGAATGCCGGATGTATGCCAATGCCGATCCCGCCGTTACCGCGATTGTCAATGAAGAGCTGTCCTATTGGTACGGCGGTGCAAGAACAATCGAGGAAACCGCGAAAATCATTCAGTCCCGCGTGTGGATTTACTTAAACGAATAACGCCATTTCCGCTGTGTGTGTCTTTCCGGGCTGCCCACAGCGGAAAATTTTACGAAAAAAGCGCGGAAAACCATAGGAATTCTTGAAATCATCTTGACACAGTGCCCCATTGTTTGATATAATATTATTTATAG
Source organism: Clostridia bacterium (assembly GCA_017455975.1). Taxonomy (GTDB): domain Bacteria; phylum Bacillota; class Clostridia; order Oscillospirales; family CAG-272; genus RGIG3925. The sequence continues at coordinate 3,212 of JAFTLK010000060.1, forward strand.
GAAAACAAATTCACGGGACGAAAATTCCCGCTTATCTTATGGAGGATTTACCCATTATGAAATGGACCGGCTTAAACGAAATCCGCGAAAAGTACCTTGCATTCTTTGAGAGCAAGGATCACCTTCGCCTCCCGAGCTTCTCGCTCGTTCCCAACAACGACAAATCCCTGCTTCTCATCAACTCCGGTATGGCACCGATGAAGAAGTTCTTCACGGGCGAAGTTACCCCGCCCAGAAACCGCGTCTGCACCTGCCAGAAGTGTATCAGAACGCCTGACCTGGAGCGTGTCGGTCACACCGCACGTCACGGTACGTTCTTTGAAATGCTCGGCAACTTCTCCTTCGGCGATTACTTCAAGGAACAGGCCATTCCGTGGGCATGGGAATTCCTGACCGAAACGATGGAAATTCCCGCAGATCTGCTGTGGCCGTCCATCTACGAGGAAGACGACGAAGCATTCTATATCTGGCGCGATAAGATCGGCGTTCCGGAAGAACACATTGTCCGTCTGGGCAAGGAAGACAACTTCTGGGAACACGGTACCGGTCCCTGCGGCCCCTGCTCTGAAATCTACTTCGACCGCGGCATCAAGTACGGCTGCGGCAAGCCTGACTGTAAGCCGGGATGTGACTGCGACCGTTACATGGAAATCTGGAACAACGTCTTCTCCCAGTTCAACAACATGGGCGACGGCACTTACGAAGAGCTCGCACAGAAGAACATCGACACCGGTATGGGTCTGGAAAGACTCGCTTGCGTCATGCAGGGTGTTGACAACATGTTCGAGGTCGATACCATCCGCAAGATCATCGACAAGGTCTGCGAAATCGCAGGCAAGACCTACGGTGCGGACAAGGACAACGATATCTCCATCCGCGTCATCACCGACCACACCCGTTCTGCCATGTTCATGATCGCGGACGGCGTTATTCCGTCCAACGAAGGCCGCGGCTATGTCCTGCGCCGTATCATCCGCCGCGCTTGCCGTCACGGTAAGCTGCTCGGCATCAACCATGCATTCCTCGTCGATATGGTCACCGTTGCCATCGGCGAATCCTGCGATGCATATCCGGAGCTTTCCGCTCGTGCCGACTATATCAAGAAGGTCCTTTCCATGGAAGAAGAACGTTTCGATGCAACCATCGACGCGGGTCTTTCCATCCTCTCCGACCTCATCCGCGGTGCAACGGAAAAGAATGCAGATACCATCTCCGGTGAGGAGGTCTTCAAGCTGTACGATACGTTCGGCTTCCCGATCGACCTGACCCGTGAAATTGCCGAAGAATCCGGACTCAAGCTCGATGAGGAAACCTTCGCTGCTCTGATGAAGGACCAGAAGAAGCGCGCGCGTGAAGCTCGTGCCAACATCAGCGGCTGGTCCGAATCCTCCGCTTCCCTGCTCTCCGATCTTCCCGCAACCGAATTTACCGGTTATACCGAATTCCGTTCTCCGGCAAAGATCCTTGCAATCATCGCAGAGGATGCGCTCGTCGAATCTGTTTCCGAGGGTGACTGCACCGTTGTTCTCGACAAGACCTCCTTCTACGGTGAAGGCGGCGGTCAGATTGGTGATACCGGTACCATCTATGCAGACGGCAAGCTGCTCAATGTTTATGACACCAAGAAAAAGGACGGCGTTTACCTGCATATGTGCACCGTCGTCAACGGCGAATTCAAGGTCGGCGATGAGGTCATGTCCGATATCGACGATATGCGCCGCAAGTCCATTGCGCGCAACCACTCTGCATGCCATCTGCTGCAGGCAGCTCTGCGCACGGTACTCGGCGATCATGTCGAGCAGGCAGGTTCCTATGTTTCCAACGAAGTCTGCCGTTTTGACTTCACGCATTTTGCAGCTCTGACTGAAATGGAGATCCAGAAGGTCGAAGCACTCGTCAACCTCCACATCCTTGCGGCAAATGAAATTGTCACCAAGGAAACCGACATCGAAACTGCACGCGCAGAGGGGGCAATGGCACTGTTCGGCGAAAAGTACGGCGCGGTTGTCCGTATGGTCAAGATGGGTGACTTCTCCACCGAACTCTGCGGCGGTACACACTGCACCTCCACCGGCAACATCGGTCTGTTCAAGATCACATCCGAATCCTCTGTTGCCGCAGGCATCAGAAGAATCGAAGCTGTCACCGGTATGGGCGTTCTGCGTCTGATCGAGGACAAGGATAGCCTGATTGCACAGACCGCACAGGAGCTCAAGGCGCCCAATGCGGCTGACCTTCCCAAGCGCGCAGCACAGCTTCAGAACGAGCTCAAGGCAGAAAAGCACGAAATCGATGCGCTCAACGCAAAGCTCGCAGCTGCACAGTCTGCCGACATTATGGCAGGTGCAGTTGAAGTGAACGGCGTTCTCGTCATCACCCACAAGACCGAGGGCATGAATATGGAAGCTGTCCGCGCCATGGTCGACGATCTGCGCTCCGCACACGAAAACCTCGCAGCAGTCATTTCCGTCAGCGACGCCGGCAAGCTGAACTTTGTCGCGGCTTGCGGCAAGGCAGCGGTTGCCAAGGGTGCTCATGCCGGCAACATCGTCCG
>JAFTLK010000061.1 GCA_017455975.1 Clostridia bacterium
ATCCGAGGAGACGCAAGGAAAATTCCGTGCGTATCTGCGCGGCGCGGCACAGCAGGATTCCGCTCCGTCAGATTGAGAAAAAGAAACCGTTCTTTACGCGAAAACGTATCGAACGGTTTTTTATATTCACTTTACTTCTGTACAGTAATAGTCATACAGCCATGCATTGCGCTTTTGCAGCCAATCACGCAGGAATGCGACTTCTGCGTCGTATGTGCCGTCGATCGGCTTGCGTTCAAGCGTGCTGTAGATGTTTGCCGGATTCCAGCGTTCCGCGTTGCGGGCAAGATAGGGGCGCATGTCGGTGAGGATCGCATCGATTTGGCTGATGCCGCATTCATTTTCGCTGTACAGATTGACGATCTGCGGCTGCAGCTCCGCATAGAGTGTCGATACAAGTGTACGGAATTCGTCATACGTAAACAGATATTTGTGATATAGTCCGTCGCAGTACAGTCCCTCGTGCGATAGCCCGGTGGTCTTCCTGTTATTGTAGTCAGGGTAATAGGAAACGGAGCAGTTGCCGGAGCTCAGGTCAAAGTCCCAGACCGGGCCCTCGTACAGCAGATTGTCCTTGATATAAAAGCGGGTGCTGCTGACGGCGTAATCGACGTTTTTGAACAGCTCCTGCACAATATAACAGCGAGCGAAAGAATCGACATCAAAGAAGGTCTTGACTTTTTCATAATCGCCGGACAACAGTGCATCCTCTGCTTTCGTCATGAAATTGACCAGCGCGTTCCATTGAGCGCCTGTCGGCATTTCCGGCTCACCGCATCCGAGCAGAAATGAAAGCCGCGGAGTCGTCAGACAGTAATAATTTTCGTATCCGGCATACGGTTCCAACTCCAGCAGGACATCGTTTCCGTCGGTGTCAAGATCCAGCGCGGTGGGACCAACATCGATCGGCTCACAGAGCAGATATAATCCGCTGTATTCGTTATTGACATAAACCTCGGCGTAGCGTGCCTCGGAGGTGTTGTCAAGGCCGATTGTGCGGGCAAAATCAAGCGCCAGATGATTGCGCATCTGCGTTCTGTCAAAGAGATTGGCGAGCAGTGCCCACTTCTTGCCGCTGCCAAGATCAAGAAAGTCGCGCTTCCCGCTGAATTTGAAGTTATAAGGGGACTTTTCAGCGGTAGATGTGGAATGACCGCGCACCTTGATTTCCGCATTGCTGTCAGATATCGCGCTATATTCACCGCTCGGATCTTCGATCTCGACAGTACAGGGGCTGTAATCATAACGTGTGAGCTGCCCCGAAACGGTGAAACGGATCTGTATCGGCGTTGCGATTGGTTCCTCAACCGGAGCTTCCGTTTCTTCCGGCTGCATTGTCACCTCATGGCTCGGTTCCGTTATTTGCGGCGGGATGGATTCGCTCACCGTTTCCGTGACAAGCGGTTCGGTCGAATCAGGTCCAGGAGGCGCGGTATCTGTGATCACTTCGGTTCCGGTTGATGTCGAATCAGATATGACGCTTTGTATCGGGATATCGGTTGTCTGACATCCCGCAAGCAGAAGGAGCAGCAGGACGAAGATCATCAAACAAACGGTGTGGGGCGTCGTACGCATAGGTTGTCGTTCTCCTTTCCGGGAAGGATGGTGGTGGAGCAGGTACGGATATGGACAAGTATATTATATACGATATGGCCGGTTTTGTCAAGGGGATGAAGAATCGGAGTGCGAGGGTGAGGAAACTTGTCGGTGAGCAGAAAAATTTTGCATATGGGATTGTCATCCGTGCGATTTTATGATATAATGCTTGCATAGGTATGGGTGCTTGCAAATGGCGGTTTCAGATCGATTTCGTCCGCTGACAGTGCCCACAATACGCAAAAACAAGGAGAAGATTATGACCAACCGCGAAAATTATCTTGGTATTGCAAGACGGCAGGGGTATGAATACATGCCGGTTCATTTCAGTATGTGTCCAAGCCTGCAGAAGCGCTTTGCTCAATATCTCGAGGAGCACCCGATGTTCATTCCGGAGGGGCCGGGTATGGTCGGTGCGCTGCCGATGCAGTGCGCTGCACCGGAGGACTTCAGCATTTATTATCGCGGCAAGCCGCTTGCCCCCGGCGGGACTGTCGATGGGTGGGGCGTTGGGCATGAACCCGGTTCTGCAGCCGCATTCCATATGACGCACATGCGCAATCCGATGGAGCATTTTGATTCTGAGGAACAAATTCTGTCGTATCCGTTTCCCGTATTTCGTGCAGACGGTGCGGAGGAACAGCGTGTACGGACCGAAGCCTTCCATGCAGCAGGAAAAGCGGTGCAGGGAAACCTCGGCTGTTCCATCTGGGAGCAGGCATGGTATCTGCGCGGTATGGAGAATCTGTTCTGTGACATGATGACGGAGGATCCGATGGCGGAGCTGCTGCTCGACCGCGTAACGGACGTTGCTGTCGCGCAAATGGAGAGTCTGGCGCGCGCCGGTGTCGATTCCGTCTATTTCGGTGATGACATCGGTATGCAGCACACACTGATGATGAGTGAGTCGCTGTACTGCACATGGCTGCAGCCGCGCCTGAAGCGTCTGATCGATGCCGCGCGTGCCATCAAGCCGGACATTATCATCATCTATCATTCCTGCGGCTACATCAAAGAACTCATCCCGCATCTGGTCGATGCCGGTATCGATGTGCTCAACCCGGTACAGCCGGAGAGCATGGAATTCCGCGAAATCCACAGCATCTGGGGTGAGCGTCTGTCGTTCCACGGTACCATCGGCACGCAGTCGGTTATGCCGCACGGTACGCCGGCCGAGGTACGGCAAAAGGTATTTGAAAACCTTGATATTGCCGGAAAGCGCGGCGGTCTGTTTGTTGCGCCGACACATCTTCTGGAGCCGGATGTTCCCGTTGAGAACATTGTCGCCTATATCGAGGCATGTGCCGAATACCAGAACCGCTGATCCGGTGGATCAGGTTTCACACTCACCCCGCGGCACCAGAACAAAGCCTTCCAGATTGACAAAATGATAATACGCCTCATCAAGTGATGCTCGAAATTCCATGCGGATGATCTCGCCCGACGGCAGCCCGTTCAAGCAGATCTCATAGTCCGCCCAGCGGTGGTGCAGCTCCGATGTCTTTTCGGCGGTCAGTGTGATGGTTTCCATGCTGCCGTCTGCATGCTGCACAGTCAGAACAAGGGAAAGTGTGACCCTGGCGGCGCACAGCATACGCAGACGCAGGGAAGCATACGATTGAAGATCGAGTCGGTTGTATAGATACGATTCGACATACGCGCCGATGACGGCGTCATGCGGAAGCGAAGCTTTGTGATCGGGTATCTGTGCAATGCGGATGCTGCCGCTGTCAAGCGTGAAGGCACGGTCGTGAGAAACCTCAGAGTGATCGGACGGATGCCAGACGGGGCGGTAGAAAACATCGGTAACACCCGGACACCCGCTGTCGCACCAGACCGATGTCCGTGTCGGATCGCACCACGGCTTGCATTCGATTGTGATCAGTGACGCGGGATCCTGCGGGTCATACGGTCGGTCATCGGTGCGGAAACTGCCGAGGGGATAGGCACCTGCCCAGAGGTTACAGCCCTCCTCCATGGAGCTGTATGCGTACACCGCATGGAGCGGACGGGAAATGCCCGGATGCGTCAGTGCGATCGTATCATGTGACAAAATCTCGCAAACGGCGGGGACATAAACGCCCGACGTACCGCAAAGATACAGGCCGATGGGGCGTACCTGCCGCATTTCATCGGTCTGAAGCGCCTGCCCGATGCGGATGCCGCCGAACCGCAGCAGCGCGTCCGGCTGTCCGGGCACGGAGAAATGCAGTACAAGACGCGATCCGTCATGCACAAAACGGTCAAGCACTGCGGGATTTGACTGTCCGTCCTGTCCGTAGACAACAGCGCCTGCAAGTCGTCCGAGCCGTCGGCCGATCGGATATTTGTTCAGAGGATGGATTGGATGATTGCCCGGGAAGTCCCAGACCGGCGGCAGATCGTAGATCGGCATGAAATGGAATTCGTCGGGTGATGCTTTTGCAGCATCGACAAAGTTCTGATTGACATAACCGATATAACAGTCGCCCTCGTCCGTACAGGGAAAGGGATATATCAGCACGCACAGCATTGGAAAGTGTTCACCTGCAGAAAACAGCGATTTGTATACCCGATGCAAAAGCGACAGGCAATCGCGGTATAGACGCAGCATCGGCTCGTCCCACGATTCATACTCGCCCTGATACCACAGCATGCCGCGGAATTTTACGCCGAGCAGACCGTGGATCTTCAGATTGTACTGGCAGGACAGCTGCTGTGCGTTGCTGTGTCCGAAGGAGTTCCATTTTGCGGGATCGGTATAGAAGCCGGCCTCGCGGAGACGGCGGCAAAGTGCGGCATCGCGGTCAATGTCGGCGCGCGGGATCCAGGATCGGATACCGGTACCGCCCCAGCAGGCGTTGACAAAACCGACGGGTGTATCCTGTCCGCAGGTACGAAGCATATCATATACCGTTTTTGCAAAGGAAGTGCCGATGGCCGACAGCTTTGCTGGGCTGTCGGGATCTGTGATCGAAAACCATTCGCCAAAAGCCATCGGATCCGGCACAGCGGGGAACATACCGCTGCTGCCGCCCTCGATGTTATAAACATGATATGCGCGGATGACGCATCCGTTCAGCGTTTCAAAAAACGGTGCAGCATCGAGCTGGCATTCGTTCTGAAGCTCCATATTCGATTGACCGGAGGCAAGCCACAGCTCGCCGAACAGCACATCCTCCATGACATGACGCTCGTCTCCTGCCGAGATGGTGAGTGTATAAGATGTCATGGATGCATCCGGTGTCCGCAGGGACATCGCAAATGTACCGTCCGATGCGGCGGTCGTCCGGGCTTCGGTTATGACAGCTCCGGCGGCATCTGTCAATTCGGCTGAAACTGTGATACCGGCATCGGACAAGCCGCTGACGGTCAGTGTGGTGTTTTGCTGGAACAGTGCGCCGGATGAGAAAATATGCGGAAGCACTAACATAGATGAACTTCTCCTTGAGATGGTGATGATGAATTCATTATATCATGCCGGGGAGGGGTTGTCAATATTTTGAAAAAATTCGATTTTACGGAGGAACTCCAATATGATCATATCACCTTACAACAAACCGCGGATTACGCCGCCCGATGAGCACCCGCGTGTCATGCTTCGCCGCCGTGACTTTGAAAGGATCCGGGAGAATCTGACACTGCCCGAATGTCAGCGTGAGCGTGCGCTGTGGGATATGCTCCGCACACGCTCCCTCTCCGACTATGAGGCGTTTTTTGTGAGCGGACAGTATCACAGCGGACTTTGCATTGTCATAGAAGCCAAGGCGTTTTCGGCACTCATCGACGATGACGCTGTGCTCGCAAAAGAGGTTGCAGCGGCAGCGCTGCGCCTGTGCACCAATTATGATCCGCTCAGCGACAAACTGATGAAAGCGCGGTTCGGCGGGCATGTTGTGCATACCTGTGCACTGTGCTATGACTGGCTGTATCCGTATTTCACACCGGAGCAGCGAGAGGAACTGATCGCAGGCTGCGAGCGTATTCTGTCATCCACGCTTGAAATGGGCTATCCGCCGACAAAGCAATCGCCGATCGGCTCTCATGCCGCCGAAGCACAGCTTCTGCGTGACAGCCTGAGCTTTGCCATCGCTGTCTATGACGAACGTCCCGATATCTATGCATTCTGTGCAGGACGCATTTTTGACGAATATGTCCCGACGTATGAATTTTTCTACCGTGCACGCTATCAGCTGCAGGGACCGTCCTACGGCGGATACCGATATTGCTTTGCTGCATGGTGTCAGCTGCTGTTTGCGGCGATGAGCGGCGAGCGTGTCTTTGATGACAATTTCGATAATATGGCGGAATCGCTGTTCTATCTGCTCCGGCCGGACGGCGAATACATGCGCATTGCAGACGATTTCGGAGAAAGCAAGGGCAAGGACAGCTATACAAAGCGTTCTCCCGCAACCGTGCCGATGTTCTTTGCCGGTGCGCTGACGGGACGCCAGATGTATCGCTCGCACTATTTTGACCATTATAACCCACTGTTTCTGGTACCGGACAAATACGGACGCGACTATTATATCGACGGCTCCTTCAGCGAGGGCATGCTTTCGCCGACCGTGTTCCTGATCTTCAACCGCTTCACGCAGCCAAAACCGTCTGAACATCTGCCGCCTGCGCGTCATTTCGGCACACCGGCCGGCATTACGCTGTACAAAAAGGATGATACATTGCTGATTATGAAGATCGGCGAATATTTCTCCACCGCACATGACCATTATGACTGCGGACATTTTGAGATCTATCATCGCGGCATCCTTGCCTCCGACAGCGGCTATTACGATTGGTTTGGCTGTGAGCATCATTATAACTACCTCAACCGTACCTATGCTCACAACTGTATCACCGTATCCGATCCCGAAAAGATCGGAACTACGATTCCGTTCTGGGGAAGACCGGATGCAGTCTATGACGGCGGACAGTTGATTCTGAATGCAAGCTGGGAAGTGCCGGATCTCGCCGCAATGCAGACCGATTACCGCCGCGGAATCGTATTGGAGCATACGGAGTCAGACGATCTGGTCTCCGTTACGGGCGATCTGACGATTCCGTACAGGGAGAGCTGTTCGTCCTATATCCGCAAAATGACATTTGAGCCGCATGTCGGGGAATGCGGTGTCTTCACGGTCGAGGATACACTGACTGCACTTGACGCATCGTTTATCAAGCAGTTCCATGTCCATTGCCAGACAGAGCCGGAGATCGTCGGTGAGCGGCAATTTGTCATCGAAAACGGCGGCGGACGGCTTGTATGCACCGTTGTTGAACCGGAAAACTGCAGAATTGAGCGCATCGGCGGGGCAGGCAATGAATTTTCCCTCGGCGGCGTCAATCACCCGCGCAATGAAAAGAGCCTTCACAACGGGGTCAATCCCAATGTCAATGACGACGAGGGCGGCTGGGGACGCATCACCGTTACAGCACTGGATGCGCAGTGCGAGGAGCATTTTCTTGTGCGGTTCGAGCTGCAGAACCGCTGAACACATGCAAAAAATCGGATCATAAACGAAAAAAGGACTGCCGCAGGTCATCTGACTTGCGGCAGCTCTGATATTTATAAGGATCAGAATTTATCAAAAGCAATGTTTATGTGCGGTTGAATGACCATGTTTGCTGTGCATTGGCGGAGAGGCGGATCTGTGTGCGCTTCTCCCCGCAGAGCAGAAGTGCCAGATCAAGCGGCTGATGTGCATGCACGGTAACCGTGACACCGCCGTCATCCGCCCAGGCAAGGTCGAGCGTGCCGCCGGGGAAGACAAGTCCTGTTGCGCGGCCGTGTGACAGACGCGCAGGCAGGGCGGGCAGGATGGATAACGCATTCTTCTGCGGGCAGAACAGCATTTCCTGCAGAGCGTTGACCGCACCGAATGCGGCATCGAGCTGTACGATGGCGGAGTCCTCCCAGTTGAGCGTCATGCCCATACGGCGCCAATCGTTGTGGATGGTAAACAGGGAATCGAGCACAACGCTTTTGGCCATGATATCAAGACATTCGGCCGCGCGTTCCGCTTCGCCGAGCCGCGCGTAAATGCATGCCATGTGCACAAGCGACCAGCCGGATTGGCTTCCGAGCTTGCGCAGCTGTACTGCGCGCCGAAACTTTTCAAACAGATCGGGATCGGAAAACGATGTGACCTCGCATCCGGGAAAGATCGGATATATGTGCGACAGGTGGCGGTGATGGTAGTTGTCATCAAGATCCGGATGCATCCATTCCCGCACAGCACCGTCTTCGTTGATCTGATAAGCAGGTATCTTTTGGAGCAGCGTGCGGAACGAATCCGCTTCATCCGCATACATGCCGGTCCGTGCAATGCCGTCAAGCAGGTTTGAAAGAAGCTCCTTCATGATGGCAAAGTCCATCGACGCATTCTGAACGGCGGGGCAGGGATGTCCGGATTGCGAAACGGTGCGCAGGTGCATCAGATTCGACGGTGTGTTTTCCGGGGATACAGACGGATACAGACGGATGCTGTCCCCGTCACTTACCGCATAATCACGGTAGAACAGGGCCGCTTCATACATGAACGGCAGAATCTCCGTGCGAAGCAATGCTTCATCGCCCGTATAGAGATAA
>JAFTLK010000062.1 GCA_017455975.1 Clostridia bacterium
ATAGTCAACGGACGGTTCAAAGCATGCAACCGTCTTGCCGGTGATATCGTTGTTGATTTCATCGAGCGTATAACCGAGTGCCAGCTTCGTCGTGATCTTCGCAATCGGATAACCGGTTGCCTTCGACGCAAGCGCAGACGAACGGGAGACACGCGGGTTGACCTCGATAACAGCGTATTCAAAGCTGTTGGGGTTGAGTGCAAACTGGCAGTTACAGCCGCCGACAATTCCGATGGAGGACACGATGTCCAGCGATGCGGAACGCAGCATCTGGTATTCCTTGTCGGAGAGCGTCAGCGCAGGTGCAACGACGACAGAGTCACCGGTATGGATACCGACGGGGTCAACGTTTTCCATCGAGCAGACAGCGATAACGTTGCCGGCTGCGTCGCGCATCGTTTCAAATTCGATCTCCTTCCAGCCGGAGATGCACTTCTCGACGAGGATCTGGGTGATCGGGGACATATCCAGACCGGTACGCGCAATGATGCGGAGCTCTTCTTCATTGTCCGCAATACCGCCGCCGGAGCCGCCGAGCGTAAATGCCGGACGGACGATGACCGGATAACCGATCTGTTTTGCGATTGCAACCGATGTTTCGACATCGTTTGCGATCTCGGAGGGAACACAGGGCTGACCGATGTCCTTCATCGCATTGCGGAACAGCTCTCTGTCCTCTGCCTTATCGATTGCTTCAACCTGCGTACCGAGCAGGCGGACGCCGTACTTCTTCAGCGTGCCGTCGCGGGACAGCTGCATGGCGATGGTCAGACCGGTCTGACCGCCAAGACCTGCCAGAAGTGCGTCGGGGCGTTCTTTTTCAATGATACGGCGGATGGTCTGCGGATTGAGCGGTTCGAGATAGATCGCGTCCGCCAGATTCTTATCCGTCATGATGGTTGCGGGGTTGGAGTTGACCAGAACGACGTGAATGCCTTCCGCACGCAGGACACGGCATGCCTGTGCGCCTGCGTAGTCAAATTCCGCTGCCTGTCCGATGACGATCGGACCGGAGCCGATGACAAGTACCTTATGAATATTCTTATCCTTTGGCATATCTGTAAACCTCGCTCGTCGGAGATGTGCTGCAAATCAGACGAGCTTCCTTTCTTTGACTGAATCTTTGGGATCTTCTTGGATTGAAGCGGTCGTTCTGAGCTTATTTTGCAAGCATTGCAAGGAAGCGGTCGTAGAGGAACGATGTGGAATGTGCACCGCCGAGCGTATCGGGCGTGAACTGAAGCGTAAAGCACTTCTTTGCGGGATATTCCATACCCTCACAGGTGCCGTCATTTGCATTTGTATAGCGTTCGATGCCGACATGGGAGAGGCTCTCCGCGTCGACGAGATAGCTGTGGTTCTGGGATGTGATATAGGTACGATTTCCGCCGATCTCGCGTACAGGCTGGTTGCCGCCGCGGTGACCGTAGGGATGACGCTCGATGCGTCCGCCCAGCGCCAGCGCCGCCAGCTGGTGACCAAGTCCTACAGCGAACACCGGCACCTCACCGATGATCTTCTTCAGCTCATCAATGCATTCTGTCAGCTCCTCGGGATTACCGGGGCCGCCGGACAGAACAACGCCGTCGGGCTTGTCTGCGAGGACATCCTCAGCCTTTGCATTGTAAGGAACAACGGTGACAGTACAGCCGAGACCGCACAGTGTATGGATCAGGCTCTTCTTTGTGCCGTAGTCGATGAGGGTGACACGGTATTTTTCTTCATCCTTTGCCGCATAAACTGCACGTTCCTTTGCGGAAACCGCAGGAACGACACCCGTTACGCGGTAAGCGTGAATGCCGTCCATCGTTTCGGGAATGGCATCGGAGATCATCGCATTCATCGTGCCCTCCTCGCGAAGCACACGGGTCAGCTCTCTTGTGTCGATATCGACGATGGCGGGAATACCGTGCTCGGTGAAAT
>JAFTLK010000063.1 GCA_017455975.1 Clostridia bacterium
AAATTGTCAAATTGTGTATAAAAATAAAATATAAATTCAGAAAACCCCTTGTAAAATACGTAAAAATTGGTATAAATTCTATTTTCATGGAGACGCCTGTCCCTACATGGTATCATGTTACCACAGCGCAAAGCGGATTGTCAAGCAAAAGTACGGGATCCTGTCAAAGAATCGCAGGTTCCTACTTGCAAAACGGCGGAAAATGCTGTATAATAGAAACATAAACCGCGTTCCGTATGGAAAACCCAGCAACGGCGGGCGATTCGTGGCGACATTTTGTCGCGTTCGCCCCTACAGTGAGCGTCAACGCGATCTACCGAAAAGCCAAAACAGTATAAACTTAACAGCAAATACAAACAACAGGAGGCTGTCATGAGCAAAACCGAATTATATGAGATTTTCAAAAACCCCGGAGCGGAATGGCGCGGAAAGCCGTTCTGGTCATGGAACGGTGAGCTTCGGGAAGACGAGATCCGCCGCCAGATCCACGTAATGAAGGAAATGGGGCTGGGCGGTTACTTCATGCATTCCCGTGCGGGACTCATCACAGAATACCTCGGTGACGAATGGTTTGATCTGATCAACGCCGGTGCGGACGAGGGAGAGAAGACGGGTATGGAGGCGTGGCTATACGATGAAGATCGCTGGCCATCCGGTTCTGCCGGCGGAAAGGTCACCGTTGACCCGCAGTACCGCATGAAATCCCTCGTTCTCACCGAGCAGCCCCGGGACGCCTTTGTCCGTGATGACGGCATGTGCCTTGTCTTTGCGGCGCGCATTGACGGTGTAAATGTATGGGGATACCGTCCGATTACGGTCACGGATGATGCACAGGCTGTGTGTGACGCGCTCGATGCAGAAACCGCCGGCCGCCCCGGCGAGATCAAAGTGCTTTCGTTTACCGTTGTTCCCGACCGCCCCAATTCCAATTATAACGGAACCACCTACATCGATACGATGAGCCGTGCAGCCGTTGACCGCTTCATTGCGCTGACGCATGAGCAGTACAAGGAACGCTGCGGCGAGCGGCTGGGCACCTCCATCAAGGGAATTTTTACAGACGAGCCGCACCGCGGCAAGGCGATGGACGACATGCGCATATCGGACGGCCGTCTCACCTGCTCCATGTGTTATACAGACGATTTCTTTGCGGAGTTTGAAGCGCGCTGCGGCTACCGTGCCGAGGATGTGCTTCCGGAGCTGTTCTACCGTCCGATGGGTGAACGTCTGGCACCCGTCAAGCGCGACTGGTTTAACACGGCGGATAATCTGTTTTTGGAACGCTTTGCCCGCCCGATCAACGATTGGTGTGAACAGCACGGCATCGTGTTCACAGGACATGTCCTGCATGAGGACTCCCTGACCAACCAATCTGTACCGCATGGCTCCCTGATGCGCTTCTATGAATATATGGGCGCGCCCGGTGTCGACGTGCTGTCCGAGTATAACCGCTGTTACTGGATCGTCAAGCAGCTGTCCTCCGCTGCACGTCAGCTGGGCAAAAAATGGCTTCTGTCCGAGCTTTACGGCTGTACCGGCTGGCAGTTCAACTTCAAGAGCCACAAGGCCGTCGGCGACTGGCAGGCACTGTTCGGCATCAATCTCCGCTGTCAGCATCTGTCGTGGTACACGATGGAAGGCGAATCCAAGCGCGACTATCCCGCGTCGATTCTCCACCAGTCCCCGTGGTATCCCTACTACAATGAAGTGGAAACGTACTTCGCCCGCTTCGGTGCATTCATGACCGAGGGTACCCCCGTCTGTGACGTGCTCGTGCTCAATCCGATCGAATCCGTCTGGGCACAGGCATACCGCGGCTGGGCAAACTGGATCTCCCCCGATGCATCCGCGACACATATCCATATTCTCGAAAGCAACTATACCGCACTGTTCCATATTCTGACCAGCAATCACATCGACTTTGACTACGGTGAAGAACAGATGATGGAAGCCCATGCATCCGTTGACCGCGATCCCGACGGCAAGCCCGTTCTGCGTGTCGGCAATATGACCTATCGCTCGGTCATCGTCTCCGGCATGGAAACGATCCGTCCGACGACGCTGCAGCTCCTCGCCGATTTCGCTGCCGTCGGCGGTAAGATCATCTTTGCCGGCGATATTCCCGATTATGTCAACGCCGTCCGCGATACCGCTCCCATGCAGTTTGCCGCAGAACACGGTATTTGTACAGCGGTGGAGGAGGATGAGCTGATCGGTGCTCTGCGTGAGATCACCGCGTGCCCGATCTCTGTTACAAAAGCTGACGGCACCGCGGCTCACGATGTCTTCGTCCAGATGCGCAGCTTCGGCGACAGCCTCGGCTTTGTCCTGCTCAATATCAACCGTGATAATCCGACCGAAGCACTTACCGTAACCGTGCAGAACAAAAAATACCAGAATGCCGAATTCTGGGATCTTCGCACAGGTGAAAGATTCCGTGCAGATGTAATGACGGACGGGGAAAGCGTGATACTGAAAACGAGCCTGCCCGCAGCCGGTACTGCGGCATTCGTTCTGACCGCAGAATCCGATGCAGCGCTCCCGCCCATGCCGGCACCGATGACCGCCGGCGAGCGCTTTGTCATCGATGGTACATTCGATTATGAAACGAGCGAGCCCAATGTGTGCGTGCTCGACTTTGCACGCTTCTCCTTTGACGGCGGCGATTGGAGCGAGGAAGCAGAAATTCTGCGTGTGGACGGGATGGTACGCGACACGGTCGGCATCGAACGCCGCGGAGGCGAAATGCTGCAGCCGTGGTATGCAAAGCTGCACGACACCCGCGTCTACGGCCGCGTGCGTCTGGAATACACCTTCAACATCGAAACCCTGCCGGCAGGTGATCTGATCCTTGCGGGTGAGCGCCCGGAGCGGATGCATTACGCCATCAACGGCGTCGCACTTGAAAACGATGACACGCACAATTTCTGGATTGATGATTGCTTCAAAAAAATGGTCATTCCGCGCAGCGCGCTGAAAATCGGCATCAATGCCGTCACGGCAGAGGTCGATTTCATGCGCACAACCAATCTGGAGGCACTGTATCTGATCGGCGACTTCGGGGTGTCCCTTGACGGCCATCGCCGGACACTGACCAATCGTGCAGAACACCTGCCGGCAGGTGATCTTGCCAATGCCGCGATGCCATTCTATACAGGCGAGGTAACTTATCTGCTGACCCCGGACAAGTATGCGGCTCTGACCGTATGCGACGGTGAGCGTGTTCTGCTCTCCCCGACATCGTTTACCGGAAGTCTGCTCCGCGTTCAGCCGGATGGCGGTCCGGAGATACGTATGATCTGGGATCCGTACGAAGCAGATGTCACCGATGCCGTCCGTGCAAAGAAAACGATCCGCGTCACGGTCGTCGGTACACGCCGCAATCTGTTCGGACCGCTGCATTTTGCACCGATCTATGACGGTGCATACGGCCCTGGCCATTTCGTGACCGGAGGGGATGCCTGGACGGATGACTATGCATTGATTCCAAGCGGTATTGAGAGCATGATTCTTCAAAAATATAAAGCATAAAACGAAGGCACAACCGTCTTGAACATGGTTGTGCCTTCTATACTGTCGATTCATTTTTTGGATAAATGATATCGTTTCAGCCATGTCGGAACACGGCTGGGTCCGATTGTATGGGACAGTTTGTGCGCAAAGTATAAAGAAATCCCGCTTCGGCCATGTCGGAACACGGCTGAGTCCGATTGTATGGGATAGTTTGTGCGCAAAGTATAAAGAAATCCCGCTTCGGCCGTGTTCCGATACAATTATAAACCCTTGACATGCAAGGTCTGGTGTCCTCTCTCCGGTTTTGTGACAACCAACTTCCCGAACATATCCGCATGGACAGGTTCATCGGTGCGGCTGAAAAGACAGCACCGCGGGGAGGCCTGCATTCCCGCCGGAGAAGCCGGTCACCATGGTTATAATTGTGGGTTCAATTGAATATCGGAATCACGCACCAAGCAGGATTTCCCTCTTGTGCTGTTTTGATTATTCTTCGTCTGCCGGATATTCGACCGTCATGAATTCATCCTCGAACATATCGGCAATGCGGTCAAATTCGTCATCGTCATCGATGGTAACAAGGACTTCCTCACCGTTTTCATCGGTTACGAGCTTAAGAATGACGTATGCATCATCGGGATTGTCATCCATCGGCTCCAGCGCCAGATAAACGACACCTTCGACCTCGGCGGAGGCGAGCAGTTCAAACTGAGACTCATTGCCTTCTTCGTCGGTCAGCGTGTAAATGTCCTGTTCTTCGTAAATTTCATCAGCCATGATAGTTTACCTCACGTTTCTTGTTTCAGTGTATTCCTTCTGCTTTTATTTTATACTAAAATGAGCAAATTGTCAATAGGATTTGATAAGATTGCTGATTTTACTGTACCGGCAGTGCCGCGTCCACCGGACACGATGCCGCACACAGACCGCATCCGCGGCATTTTTCCGCGTCCACGGAGAATTTTCCCTGCTCGTCGATGAGAATCGCACCGAAGCGGCATTCCATATCGCAGGTACCGCAGCTGACACACAGGGTCTGATCGATTGTATAGATTTTAGCCATTGGTTTCTCCTAAAGTATCACTCAATATATCATCGCGGTCGATTCGTGAATCGACCCTACAAGCTCTTTGTATGTCGGTCGTATTACTTTGCGTTTTTGTCTGCACGCTTCCTATGCTTGAGCATACGCAGCTTCATATAGAGCTTCGGCAGATGGTTGACAAGGAAATCCTTGAGCTTGTTGCGCACCGCAGCATACCGGTCGTGAAGCGCAACGAGGAACTTATACGGCACATGCTTGCCCGTGACGCACCAATCCAGATATCGCTCATAAGGCTCACCGATCCAACGCGGCATCGCAAACGCACGCTTGTAGCGCTTGACAAACCAACCGAAATATGCCTCGATAAACAATACCTGTTCCTCGGGGAACTGCGGCTGGATCAGCGGCACCCGTCTCTGCGTAAAGTCGCCCTCGGGAATGAAGCCTGCTTCCTTGGAAAGATCGTACAGCGCCGTACCTTCATACGGATAAAAAATATTCGGAATGACACGGTCGGACTTGATGCGCGCATTGAGCTTGATGGTCTTCAGCGCCTTGTGGATGTCCTCATGCGGCAGACCGATGATGTTGTAGGTCAGCTGTGCAATGCCGTATTTATGGAACCAGTTTGAGCAGCGGATGATCATCTCGTCGGTCTGATAACGGCGCAGATACTTGAAGCGCATCTCCTGATCACCCGATTCCAGACCCATATCGATCGTATAGAAGCCCGCCGCCTTCATCTTCTTGACCGTTTCCTCGGTCAGAATATCAAAGCGGATGTTGCCGGTACACGGCAGACCGATCTCCTTGGTATACATATCGATAAATTTGTCAAACCATTCCGGGAACATATTGAAAATTGCATCACGGAAGTTGATAACCTTGATCTGCGGATGACGCGCAAGAAGTGTTTTCAGATACAGCATCGCGTTTTCCGGAGAACGGAAGCGCGCGTAGATCTTCTTGTTCGGATAGACCTTGCGGAAGTTGCCGTTGCCGCAGTAGGTACAGTTATAGAAGCAGCCGCGGGAGACAACAACGATTGCCGTACCGACCTTGGAGGATTCGAGATTATCGTAATCGAACAGCTCAAAGTCGGGAATCGGAAGCTGATCAAGATCGGCAAACAGCGGACGGATCGGGTTGTGCTTGATGGAGCCGTCGGGCATCTTGAAGTACAGGCTTTCGACATCGTAATAGTCAATGCCGTCGCGCATTTTGTCGCAAAGCTCCAGCTCTGCATACTCGCCGTCGCCGACGCAGACACAGTCAACGCCCTCTGCTGCCAGAACCTCATCGGGAACCAGCGTCGGATGGTAGCCGCCGCAAAGCACAAAGGAGTCCGGATAGACTTCTTTGGTCCAGCGGATGTACATCTGCGCATCCGGGAATGCGGTTGTACGCACGGAGAAGCCGATGATATCGAACCCGCCGACCTCGTCCCACATAGTTTTCAGTTTTGTTTTGAAATCGTCTTCTGTGTGCAGATACAGAAGATGCAAAAGCTTACAGTCGTGACCGCCGGCTTTGAGCACAGCGGAAATCGACGCAAGTCCTTCCATATAGTTACCGCCGGAAACCTTGCGCGTATTGTCGCGATCCGTATAGTCGGGATAAACAAGCAGCATCCGGGCGGAGCGGCCTTCCAGATTGATCATGCGATCCTTCTCCTCGAAAAAACTAAAAATTCAGAATTATGATATTATATATTGTACCAAATTTCACGCATAAAGTCAAGGCATTGCGTTCAAGAAGATGCGATTTCATCGAAGATCGCATACAGATTATCCTCGGAATATTCAATTTCCGACGAAAACAGACGGACAATGTTACATAACGCAGAAAACTCCTGTACTTCGCATTGCGCAAACAATGCCTTTATCAAATCATACGCAAGCACAGAGAAAGACACGATGACTGCAGCATCTTCCCCATCAAGTACCTTTGGCATATGGCGCAGAAGCAGATAGGAGATGAGCTGCTCTCCTGCACATCCCGGAAGTGCGATCCCCTCCCCGTCAATTCCGGAAAGCAATTCCACCCATGCAGAATCGAGAATTTCCAGCCCGGAAAGATAGTTTTCCCACACCGTCATATCCTGATATCTGACACCGCCGACAGAAGCAAGCATATCCGCAATACGCTCGTCCAACGGTTTTTCACGGTTCTGTATCTGTACCAACAGCTTATCCCGGAGCAAGAAAAACTTCTCCTCCTCCACTGTCGGCGCTGCACGTTCACCGTCGTCCGACAAGCAGATCATCGAAACCGGAGCCTCCCAGCCAAGGACCAGCGCTGCTGCCGCCTCACAGCAAAGCCCAAGGCCAATCTCTGTGCGGTCAGAGTAGAAATTGCGCCAGCGCGGATGGTCGGTGCAGATCTGACAGAGTGCTCCCTCTCCGCAGCCCAGAATGATGTCGCACAGTCCCTTATCATTGAGAAACGGACAGCGCTCTTCATCCCCCTGCAGGATAAAATGCGGCGGCTCGGCGTCAAAATCGATGCATTGCCGCATTCGTCGACCGATCTCACCGGGAAATGTGCGGTAGGTCTCGGCGGTTTCTTCGTCAATGTCGATTTCCCAGCCGATACAGCAGCTGTGACGGCATTCCCCCGCAATGCAGGAAAACTGCGGATAATACGCAGGTGCGATCAGCTTCATACCGTTGCGCGCCCGGCTAAAATGTCCTTATAGTCGGCAAGATTGCGGCGAAGCAGTGCCGGGGTATCAAGCCCGTAGGGACACTTTGCCGCACATGCACCGCACTCCAGACACTGCTCAATGCGCATCATCTTTTCCTGTGCCGCCGGGGTAAGCCAATTGGCGGAGGGCGAGCGGCGGATCAGTTGTGCCATACGCGCACAGTTGTTGATCTCAATGCCGACGGGACACGGCATGCAGTATCCGCATCCGCGGCAGAAGTCGCCTGCCATTTCCGCACGGTCGCGGGCGATGGTCTCTGTCATCTCTGCGTTCATCGCAGGCGGATTGTCAAAGTACGACAGAAATTCTTCCAATTCCGACATGCGCTGAATCCCCCAGATCGGCAGAACGTTGTCAAACTGCGCAAGATACGCATATGCAGCCGCAGAATCGGTAATCAGACCGCCGGACAGTGCTTTCATGGCAATAAAGCCGACGTTATGCTGCCGGCAAAGCTCCACCAGCTCCAGATCCGGTTCTGCCGCAAGATAACACAGCGGAAACTGCAAGGTCTCGTAAAGTCCCGACTCCACAGCCTCTCTGGCGACATGCAGGCGGTGATTGGTGATGCCGATGTGGCGGATTTTGCCCTGTACTTTTGCTTCGAGAAGCGCATCATACAGTCCGTCCTCCCCGCCGGGCTTGGGGCAGAACGACGGGTTATGCAGCTGATAAATGTCAATGTAATCGGTACCGAGCGCAGAAAGGCTCTGTTCCAGATCACGCCAAAGGCCTTCTGCTGTCTGCGCCATCGTTTTTGTCGCAATCGTGATCTTATCGCGCATCCCGGCAAACGCCAGACCGAGCTTATGCTCACTGTCGGAGTAGGCGCGTGCCGTATCAAAGAAGGTAAAGCCGCCCTCATAGGCACGGCGCAGGATCGCGACAGCTTCATCATCGGTCACGCGCTGAATCGGCAGTGCGCCGAATGCATTTTTCGGGGAGACAATCCCCGTTTTTCCAAGTGTAACGTTTGTCATATCTGTTTTCCTCTTATATTCCAAAATGAATGATCCATTTATGTTCGCGGTCAGCATCTTTCAGCATCGCTGTCAGTTCATCAAAGGCAGGATCGGTACAGACCATCCAGTACATCTCCCGTGCGGCATGCGGCGGAATCAGCGTAATACCACAGTAGCACAGCCCTCCCCACGGGTGGTCGACGGTATGTGCATAGGTCGGCAGAATCTCAAAATCCCGCAGGCGGCATTCTATCGCATCATCATCCACCGCAGCGCAAACAAGGTGTTCTCCCTCATATTGATCATATCGCACACCCTGCCGCGGTACATGATCCATCAGAGCAAATTCATGTTTTGCCATACAATCCCCCCTTTTGATATAGCATAACACACATCAGGCAAAAAATCAAGCATGCAAACGAAAATATTGCATGCCTGATGATAATAATTACGGTTTTGGTTTGAAAAGAGCGTTCACTCCACGTTCCGGAAGCATCCGCGGCGGAAGAAAATCACCGTTCCGTCAGCCATGCGGTAAATGTATTTGCTGCGGTTTGGGGATTCCGGAATAGTGCTGTGGTTATTGCAGGCTGTGAAAAAGAACAATGCCATGAGTAAAAGTGCGATAAAATGCAGTTTCTTCATTTTCTTGTCCTCCTGTGTGTTGTGGTGGTTTATGTCCCCGAAGCATCCCCAAACACATGCAGATAATAATCCTCAAGTGTAGGTGCAACGGTTCTCGCCCGCTCCGTAGGCATCGTATCCGCCAGCACCCGCAGCAGCACCTCCCCCGTCTGCTCGTCTCTGGCAATATTCGTCACATCGTTTGTGAACTTATTCAATATACTCACTGACAGTAAATTCTGCTGTCGCAGCATTGAGAATCAGTGTATCGGGAGATATATCCAAATTTCCATCTTCATCTGTTACATAGAACGCCAATGCAAGGTAAGTGTTTTCTTCATCTTCATAACAATCGATCAGAATCTCATTGCCCGAAAACTCCCCATACATGAAATCATATTTGTCTGTTTCTGTAATCACAGTCAAATTGCTTCCGTCGTGGTTCATCCGACTGACTTTGCATCCGTGCAAAATTTTCTTTGAGCCTTTAGATTCTGTCGACAAGCCTTCCAATGTAAAAATATAACGGTCAGTAATAATGAAATTCGGTGTGGTAAGTCCCCCTGCGATAGTTTCCTTTGTCTGATCGGCAAGGGAGGTACGGTGGAGCGCATAGGTATTTATCATGTTTTCCGGTGTTCTGCCGGCACTGGGGTCAATGAGTTCCGAAATGCCTGTCACAGAATAAGCATATCCGCCGTGATAGATTCCGCCTGCTGTCTGACCGCCTGCCAACATCTGTTTATTTTGCGCCATCCGGTCGGTTTGATAATAGATCGCATCCGAAATACCGCTGTATTCCATCCAATAAATACGCTCGTCATCGATGGAAAGAATATTCGGATAGTCGCTGTTGGATGTGAATCCTCCTTCGGTTGTGTATTCCTTTTCCAGCGGAAGATCTGTGATTTTTCCACTGATACCGTCCGCCAAATGGAGCTGATAGGAACAAATCCAAGTATCATTCTCCGAGGAAAACTCTGCGGTGTAATAGTACAGCACATTATCATGAATCCCGGCATAGACAATCGAATCGGTGTAATCCTCCAATATGCGCACCTCGCCCGTTGCCGCATTGTAAGTACACAACTTCTCACTTCCTTCAAAACCGACTTCAGTACGGCTGATCCATCCGCGGCGGAAGAAAATCACCGTTCCGTCAGCCACGCATCCGAAGCACTCATAAAACGGACAGTCGGCATCGTCATGCATACAAAGCGGGTCGATGCACACCGGTGTTGTTTTTCCGTTGACAAGGTTGATCTTGATCGGCATTCCCATTGCGGTATCCCAATCAAGAGAACTGCCGTCAGCCATGCGGTAAATATATTTGCTGTGGTTTGGTGATTCCGGAATATTGCTGTGGTTGCTGCAGGCTGTAAAAAGGAACAATGCAGTGAGTAAGAGCGCGATCAAATTCACTTTCTTCATTATTTCTGTCCTCCTGAGTGTTGTTATGTTTTATGTTCCAGAGGTTGCATCCCCGAACACGTGCAGATAATAATCTTCGAGTGTGGGAGCAACCACTCTTGCACGCTCCGTAGGCATTGTATCCGCCAGCACCCGCAATAACACCTCCCCCGTCTGCTCGTCTCGCGCAATATTCGTCACGCGGAAGCGATCCTGCATTGCCTGCACCTCATGCTCGGCACATGGCACCATCCACACGCCGCCGTCGATCTTCTTCACCAGTTCATGGGGCGGTGCGTTGTCTACGATCACGCCCTTTTTGAGCATGATGATGTCCTTTGCGATAAATTCAATGTCCGGCACGACGTGGGTTGCGATCAGCACGATCTTGTTGAACGCAATTTTCGAGATATAGTTGCGGATGGCGATGCGCTGTTTGGGGTCAAGTCCGGCGGTGGGTTCGTCGAGGATGAGGAGTTCGGGGTCGCCGAGCACCGCCTGTGCAAGTGTCAGACGCTGCTTCATACCGCCCGACAGCGCGCCGATCTTGCGTTTCGGTACGTCGTCAAGCTCCACAGCGGCTAAAATTTCCGGAATCTGCCGCTGAGACTGGGCTTTTGACAGCCCTTTCAGTGCCGCCATGTACCACATGAACCGCTCCACCGTGAAGTTCGGGTACAGTCCCGGATACTGCGGCATGAAGCCCAGCTTTTCCCGGAACCGCACACCCATGTCGAGGACGTTTTCGCGGACGCTATCAGCGTCTTCGTAAGTAATCTCGCCGGAATCCGCCTTGAGGTTGTCGGTGAGGATGTTCATAAGAGTTGATTTGCCCGAGCCGTTCGGTCCGAGCAGGGCGTAGATGCCCGCGTCGAGGGTGGCGGTGAAGTTGTTTAGGGCAAGGTTTGTGCCGTAGGATTTGGATATGTTTTGTATGGTTAGTGTCATCGTAATACCTCCTTATTCGTCAAATACCTGATACGCCCGATACGAGCCGTCGTTGAGATCAACCACCAGCAAACCGCCTTCTGTTGATCTCCATGCGCGGAAGGTCTGACCGTCGCGCTGTTTTTCTTTCCAGCATCCATACCGCACCACGAGCCGATTGCCGACCTGTGCATTGGAGAGCATGGATTTGCTGATCACATAGCCGTCTGTTTCGGTGAAGACCTTTGCTTTTGAGCCATCCGGATTTGCCCGCCAGA
Source organism: Clostridia bacterium (assembly GCA_017455975.1). Lineage (GTDB taxonomy): Bacteria > Bacillota > Clostridia > Oscillospirales > CAG-272 > RGIG3925. Next base: position 11,467 of record JAFTLK010000063.1, read on the forward strand.
TCTTACCGCCGTAGGTGTTTTTGACTTCTTCTTCGAGAAATTCATCCCAGCCGATGACTTCTGCATCGTCTCCTTCTGACTGAAGATAGAACAGTGAATTATCATAAAAGAAATATGCCGCAATCGCTTTTTTCACTGTTTCCTTGGTATTGACCGGAATGCCGGTGATTTCCTCATCAACCGATACACGCATCAATGTGCCTTCCTGAATATAGTACAGAAATCCGTCATAATACGTGAAATTCATGGAAAACATATCATCTGCAACCAGCCATTCATCGGTCAGATCGGTGTACATGGCATACACTTCTGTTGCAGGGCTGTGATAGGTGCCAAATGCGCCGTAATAATAGACATCTCCAACCTGAGCGAACGGAATCTTTCCGGGATCAATTTCTTCGGGATCGTCAAAATTTTCTTCCTCCAGCGATATACGGACGGAAATATCCTTGTCGGTTGGATTCTCATGCGTGAAATATTTCCACAGATAACCGAATTTGAACACATAGGTGTATCCGTCATCTTTATATTCCTGCAGCACACGCAGCTTACCGTCCGCAATATCATAGCGGCAAATAACAGTTACCCGCTCACCGTCCCTGTTGTACAGAACACGGTTGAACCAGATAGTATCACCGTCCACAGTATAATTGAGTGCTCCGGCAAACGGACATCCGGCTTCTTCGCTGTGTTCGCACAATGGGTCGGGACACAGTGGTGTCATGCTTCCGTTTTCGACATTGAAGCGGTGCAGAAGTGTGGCTGTACTGCCTCTGCCGTAATCCACATGAGAAGTTAAATAATAGTATTTTTCCGAGATATCAATCTGCGGTTTAACACGGGTATTGCACCCACATAGCAGTATCACTGTAATCATCAATAAACAAAGCAGTTTTTTCATAGTCTCAACCATCCTTTCAAGTATCACTTCACAAACATCCGCTTCGCGGGCATAAAAGTGGGGCTTGTGTTTTGGAGGGAAAATTACACATCTTCTTCCCTTATCTCCTCCCAAACATCTGTTGCAATATCATATCTCCAAAAACCGGTTTCTGCTGAATCTTCCGTAAAGTGGTCGCCTTCTGTGTACAGATATCGTTTAGTTGCCCAAATCCAATATCCGTCTATCTGCCAGCCTTCAATATCAAAAGAAGTGAGAAGCCGCATATCGTCTATCTCGTCAAGTGGAGCATGATATATTTTCCCGGCTGTTTGAATTGTGGTTTCTACTGCTTCAGAACCATTGTAGAAAAGCATGCCCGGTATCGGATCATAAAGCATCATATAGATTTTTCCATCAGAAATGGCAAAGCAATAGACATCATCATATGTTTCGGTCTGACCATCCTGTGTATCATATACACACAACAAATGGTGTTCGTCTTTGATTGTGACATAATATATCTTGTTATCATAGACTTGAAAACACTGTTGAATATAACAACCAGGCTTGATATCCTTTATCAACGTTTCTGTTAGCTGCATATTTTGATCACATACCAAAATATTCATCGCCTGATCCAAACAATACAATCGACCTTCTGATGGATATATTACAATAGGTTCTACGGATTCGATTGCGATAGTTTCTCCCATATTTGTTTCAAGATCTATCTTGACATATGCCTCGTTGAGTATGCGCACATACAGGAATCGACCCATAGAAAACATCTCGGTCGCCATTGCACTGAATATTGCATAGGGGGTAACTTTGTAGGTTTCAACGGAATAACGATATACACCATTCCCCTTCAGGAAAAAGACGTCAGTACCGCGCTGTAGCGTACACCTAATCAATCCATACGAGACGATGCAGCTCTCCCGCTGCATATGATCACATAATGGATCACGACAAAGCGGTGTTATTTTTCCGTTTTCCTTCTGTATACTCAAGGCAGTATTCCAAGTATAAATTATTTGATCTTTACCAATTGATAGCGTGTCACGTGGCACAAAAACGTCATCAGGATAATTCTCCGTGTAGATATCAGATTCTGTTGAAATGGTATCAAGCAGTGTGATTTCACCATATTTATATTCAAGTTCATACCCATCCTCGGATGTGACACCGATAGATATGGGATCTTTACAAGAACAGAGAATGAGAAGCGATGAGAACAGTATACAGAATAATCTTTTCATTTTCACCCATCCTTTCAGATATCACTTCACAAACATCCGCTTCGCCGGCATCATCATCGCCGTGACAGCCATAACCGCCACCGCGAGCCACAGCGTCAGCATCGCGTATCCATTCCCGAACAGCGCCATTTCCGCCGAGCGCAGGAACAGCGGCGTACCTGCCAGCAGATTGAGGAAATTCACGTGCTCCGCCGCCGCAAGTCCGAAGTAGGCGCAGAGTGCGGGCAGGAGCGTCAGAATCACCGCCGTGCCAAGCACCGGAATATACCGCGCCAGCAGCTCCGAAAGCGCGCAGACCAGCATCGCCATCAGCAAAGCACCCGCTACACGCATGATAAAGAACACCGCGAAATACTGCGCCACTGTGATGGAGCCGGTCACATCCGCGAACATCTGCATGGATACCAGCGGCGCGTTCATTGCCGGGAGATCGTATCCCATCGTGATAACCGTGGTATCCACCAGTCCCGTGAGCAGTGCCAGAACCACCGCGATCATGCCGGAGGAGATCAGCTTTGCGTAGAAGGTCTTGTGCCGTCCGTTTTTGGTGGAGCGAAGCAACTGTGCAAAGCCGCCGGAGGAGGATTTCGATACATATTCCGCCGCGAAGGAGCCGGTCAGAAGGAGCAGAATCGCCGCGTAGAGGAACAGGTCAGCGTCCTCCGCGTACATCTTCTGCCAGCCAGTGTCGTAGATGAACCAGCCGCGCACACCAGTTTCTCGCTCTTTTTCGGCGAGATAATCCGCGTGCTTTTCGATGACGGACAAGAGTTCCGAGCGGGAGTAGGCGTAGTTGTAGTCGGAGAGGTAGTCGCGGTATTCGTCGAAGGTAATCTCCTCATTGACATACGCCTGCTGCATCATGTTCTGCTTTGCAAGCGTTTCGTTGATCATCGCGCGTTCTTCGGCGAGATACGCCAGCTTTTCCTCGGTCACCTCACCCTCAAGCGTGGTCATATACTCCTTATAAACCGCGTCGGCGTAGGAGTTGACAGGGGCGTTTGTGTCGTAGGAATACCACGTTTTCACGCAGAGGATCAGCGCGACGATCACGATAAAGCGGGAGGAAATCAGCGTTTTGAACACTTCCACGAGAATGAGAGAGTGGCTGTAGGTGCGTGCCTTGTGCTTGCGTTCTATCTTGGCAAAGGTGAATCTGTGCCGGATCGCCGCCGCTTTGGTCATGCACCATGCGATGCCGTTATCGATCCAGCCAATGCGGATGCCGTTTGAGCCGCGGACGTACAGCAGAATCGTCACTGCGATGCACGCCGCGATCAGAAGCGAGAAGATCACGCACATGCTCGGCACGAATCCTGCGACTGCGCCGAAGAAATTCATGGCACGATACCGCACGAACAGCGGATTGCCTGCCGCCGTTGCCACGAGGTTGAGGTTTTTGAATACGCTGTTTGCGTCGATGTAGGACAGCGTGTAGAGCAGAAAATTCAGCCCGAACAGGCCAAGTCCTGCGAAGTAGATGAGGATGTAGTTGTAGAACACCACGGAAAGCGCTGTCACAATCATGGAGAACACGGCAAAAGTCAGCAGTTTTGTGCCGATGGTGACAGCAAAATACTGCCCGATAGTAATCTGATAGGGCGAGAGCGTGAAGGTGTCGAGCGCCTGAATGACGTTATGCGGCGACGAGAAACCGATGCGCAGACCGTAGACGGCGAAGGTGGAGAGCGTGAACATCAAAACGAAAATCACGGTCAGCAGAAGCATCGTGAGAATCTTTGCGATTCCCGTTTTCGCGCGTCCGTTTTTCGCCGTGCGCATGATCGGGAGGAATCCGCTCTGCTTTTCCTGCGCGAAAATCACGCTTCCGAGCATGATGAGCATGACGAAAATGAAGATGTTCACCGTGTCGTAGGCGAAATATTCGTCCCAGCCGCGGGTGTATTCCACGCCTATTTCCACGCTGTCGCGCATGAGTTCGTACAGTTCGATGACGCGGAGCTGATAGCGGTAAGTAAACGAATCCTCGGTGATGCCCATGTCGGCGAATGCGTCGAGGTTTGCCCATGCGCGCTCGATGACCTTATCGAGCACATCGGGGTATTCGCGTGCCGCTTCAATCGTGCCGTAGAGCCTGCGGAACAGGTGCGTGTCGGGGTAGTTTTCGTCCGTGGAGTAGAGATTCGGCATGGTTTCCGGCACAAATTCGTAATTGCCAAGCCGCATTGCCTCGCGGAACAGCTCATCCTGTTCTGCCGCAAACGCCTGCATTTCGGCGTAATATGCGTCAAGTTCCGCAGGATTTTCAAAATATTCCTCAAAGAATTCCGAGATCATCTGTGTCGGTTCTTCGGCCGCATACGAGTGGTCAGCGGTGTACCACGCAATCGCGGTGTTGAGCATGAGCAGCACGAAAAGGAACACCCACAGGTACTTCACGCCGAACAGCTTTTTCAGTTCATAACCGACAAAACGGCGGTTTTTCTTTGATTTTGCGGAGGCTTTAGCCTCGTCGGTTACGTCAAGCAGCGCAAGCCACTTGTCGTCCATATAACCGATGCCTTCGTATAATTTTTCGGAAGTAAGGTTCTGTTTCATACCCGGATGCCCTCCTTTTCAAGATGTTTTTGGAGCTTACGGCGCACTTTTTGCAGGATTTTGGAAACTTGATTTTCCGTCATGCCAACTGCTGCCGCGATATCCTTGACAGGCTGTGAACAGTTGTAGCGGCGCACGAAAATGATGGCTTCGCGCTTGGGGAGCGTTTCCATAAATGCGTCAATCAGCGCACCGATTGCCTGCGGTTCCATGTCGGGGATGCTGGCGGAGATACATTCGTCCAGTTCCACAAGCACAGCCGATCTCTTCTGGCGGGATTTCGCTTTGACGAGGTTCAGCGCGAAGTTTTTGCAGATGCGAAGTGCGTATGCGCGGAGGGATTCCGGCTTTTGCGGAGGAATGGAATTCCAAAGTGCCATACAGGTATCAGAAAAGCACTCCTCGGCATCGTGGGGATTGCCTGTGATTTCGTTTGCCGCCGTGATGCACAGACGCTTGTGGGATTTTTCAAATTCGGTCAGTGCTGTCTCACTGCGTTCCCAGAACAGGGCGATGATTTTTTGGTCATCCATGGGAGTGCTCCTTTCTTGTATCATTTTTCATTGTCTGAATCTCCATGTCAGGTCGATGCGTCGGGATAGACTGCTGTTCTGCCGCTGACGGTATCGTATACGATGCGGCCGATTTCTTCCGGATACTGATACCATGTTTCCACAACATTGTGGTGGACGAATTCTTCTACGGTGTAATTTTTGTAATCCACATTGTGATACCCAATCACGATATATTGCCCCACCCGGTCGATCTGCGTACCCATCAGCGTATATTCGGGCATTTCAAAAGCAATTTCACATTCGCCGGTGTAGATGTTGGTTCTCCAGAGAATACCGCCGGAGGTGTTGAATCTTTCCTTACCCTCACTGTTCATATCGACACCAAGCACTGGCGGATTTTCTACATCCTTGACATGGTAGATATAATCGCCGTGCATTGCAATGTACACATCCGGGAATTCTTCCATAATCAGTCGATCCTCGCCGGTCTTGAAATCGTACATCCAAAGCCGCTGACGCTCAAGATCGTATTTACCGTCCTCCCGCTGGTAGCAGTCGGTGTAAATCAGTTTGCCGTCGGAGAGAAGATCGTCAAAGGTGATCTGAATCCGTCTGTCCGCAAGAATGGTTTCGGTGTTGCCTTTATCATCCGTTTTGACAAAGCCGTAAGAAACACCGGTGTAGTCCATTTCGGGAGTAGTTGTCAGCGTGATGCCGTCGTACTCTGCAGTCGGATAGCGGTAATTTTTGTCGAGCACCTCAACCTTGCCATTATCCAGATCGACACGAAGCTGGAACGCGGCGGTGAAATCGGCATTGCGAATGATATAGCGGAAATACCCGTCAATAAAGCCATGTCCGATGCCGTTTCCGCTTTTGATGTCTGCAGGTACATATTCCGCAAGCTCTGTCAGCGAAACAATACTGTCTATCTTGCCGCTTTCCATGTCGTAGCGCATGATGTCGGAATCGAGAAGTGACTGTTTGCCGGAGAGATAGTAGATGGCGTTATTGTGGTAATGGATGTCGCCCACTTTATTGTAGCCGCCGAAGGGACATCCGGCATCCTTGGTGTGAGCACACAGCGGATCGGTGCAAATCGGCGTGGAGGTTCCTTTCGCCGGATTAAACAGCGCAGGGGTGGTTATACCGTCCACCTTCATGTCTGTCAGCAGAAATGTATCAAAAAACGCATCGTGGTTGGTTTCGTTTTTGCCGCACGCGGTGCAGAGCAGCAAAAGCACGACTGTAAGTATCAAAAGTGTTTTCTTCATAGGTTCATACCGTCCTTTCAACTATACTGACAACATTTTCCCCGGAATCTGCCATTGTCACATCAATTTTCTGCAATCCCCTGCAATAGACGGATCACACCGTCCTCGCCGAGCTCTGCCTTCCAATATCGCGGTGTTCTCCACGGCGCATCACCGTTGTATTCGCCGCGGACATTGCGCGGTGCGACAATCGCGGTATCACCCACAGCACCGACAAACCACAGATCAAGATCGGGGTCTTCGTTTTTCCACACGGTTTCCTCGCCTGTCGCAAGGTCGAGTCGATGCAGCTCACCTGCATATTCGCTGATGTAGTCACGCATGACGTTTTCTCGTCCGTTGAATTCTTCATGGGAGCCGTAGTAGGTGATCTCAAGCGGTGTATACCACAGTGCACCGTCCATGATCTGCGGAGGCTGAATATCACTGACCAGCTTTTCGCACACGCCGTTTTCATAGCGGTAGACGCAGCAGGTCGTGACGGGCGTTTCGGTCTCATAGGTGACAGTGTGTGTCTGATCGTTGCAGATCAGATACTGTACCCCGTCCACAGTATAGACCATGGCAGGTGACAGCCCGTCGCAAAGAACCTCGGTTTTTGCAAGTGTTTCGCGGTCAATGACCGTCAGCGGACCGTCGTAATTGATAATGTAATAGTTCTCCGCATCCATATAAAACTTATTGTCAACGCGGTATTTGTCATCGAGCACCGGCTCACCCTCACCGCCCGAGGACTTGACACACATAAGACGCATATACTGATCGTCATACGTTTCATAGCCGCCTTTGATGAAATCTTCGTTGTACACACCCTGTACATAGTAGATCATACCGTCATAGACATAAATCGGCGCATTGAACAGCGGACCTGACGTGGAATACGTCGTGATGCGCTTCATGGCAGAGGGATGTTCGGGGTCAAAGCGATAAATCGAGCGCTTCATGGAATCGGTATGATCGGTATTTTCTGCCTTGCATGCCATGTAAATATACTTCCCGTCAGAGGTGTAGGTGACAGATGCAGACATATCCTTGACCAGATTCTGCGGGCAGACCGAGTACCATACCTTTTTCTTTTTGTCGTATTCCTTGTGTGAGCACAGCGGGTCAAAGCACAGCGGTACTTCGGTATCAAGTGCTGTATTATAATTGCCGCTGTGGTAGCCGAAAAAATAGAAATTATTTCCGTGCTGACAGTAAGTCATTGTTGTGGTGTGCGGCGGGAGTGTCTCCGGCGTTGTACGGCATCCGTACAGAAGCGACAGGCACAGCAGTGCAAGGGATACGAGAATCCGTAATTGATGTTTCATGGTTGTAGTTCCTTTCTGTGATGTCCTCTTACCCATATAGACAACATTATAGCACATTTCTGCCGTTGTAAAAATAAATTCTGAAAAATATTTTGATATTTCTTCAAAATATCGGCCGAACCGCTTCCCCACCACACCGAAACCGTATCGATGTAAGTGAAGAATTCCTGCCGCCGCGCATAAAATACCCATTCAGGAGGTGTATTCATATGATCCGTGAAACGATCCTTTTGCTTCTGTCCGGTGCACTGCTTGCATTTCTGCAGATATCGGGCGGCAATTCCTTCCCGCCTGCGCTCTCACCGGAGGAGGAGGCGCGGCTGTTCCGGGAAATGAAAGCCGGATCCGCCGATGCGAGAAATACGCTGATCTGCCGCAATTTGCGTCTTGTTTCACACATCGTCCGAAAATATTATCCCGGCGCACAGAATCCCGATGATCTCGTCTCCATCGGTACGATCGGGCTCATCAAGGCCGTCGATACCTTCGATCCGGACAAAGGCGCACATTTTGCGACATATGCGTCGCGGTGTCTGCAAAATGCTATCCTATCATAACGGCTTGTTTTGGAGCATACGGTGAAAATCAAGCTCCCTCCGATGAAAAATGGCGTGTATTTCGCCGCTTGGATAGCCGTTCTTATTTGATGGTACAAAACATATCGGGAGAGGTAAAATTTGCTCCCTTGTTCATTCACAGTTTTCCATTGCTTGCGCCACACCACTTGTTAGAATCCGAGAAATTCAATATCCGATTCTCTGACCCGTCAGAGATAACCGAGATTGCGGACAAGCTCCGTTATCACAGATACCGAAAGGCACTCTTGCAAAGAGAGGTTGCAGACTACATAGGCGTTGACCGCAGCACTTATATCCACTATGAGGAATACGGGCGCGACTACTATCCGTTGGATAACATGGAAAAACTTGCTGCCCTGTTCGGCGTCCCCGTGACGGAATTGCTTGATGACTTCAATATGTTCTTGTATAACGATCAAGGCAAGCAGATACGCAAAAAGCGGTTGGACTTGAATATGACACAGCGCGAATACGCTGATATGCTCGGTGTTCATGTCGGTAATCTGAAAAAATGGGAACAGAACAAAGTGCGTATTTTCAAAAGCACATGGGAACGTTTCTTCAAATAAGAGCGAAAAGGAGGATTTGATTATGAAAAAACTTGTTAGCTGTGCCTTTAACTTCGAGACTGTCTGCGTGGAGCTGAAATTCTCTGACGGCAGTATGATAGCCATTGATACCATTGCCGTTGAAAATGAGGTCGCGCGGAATATGTACGAACGATCAGAGCTT
>JAFTLK010000064.1 GCA_017455975.1 Clostridia bacterium
GAAACCGCCATCCATTATAAGATCTGCCATTCCGGCGGCGGCCGCATTGAGGGCTGGACCTCCCAACACGGTATCCCCGGCGAGATGACAAAGCAGACGGTCACCGCCAAACCCAAATACGGCTATGTTTTCACAGGATGGAGCGACGGGGTCACAGAACCCGCACGCAATGATATTTTCGGCACGGAGGACAAAACCGTCACAGCCAATTTCAGCTATGACCGCAAAAACCTGCCGATCATCTCCATTGATACGGAAACCGGCGAGGATGTCACATCCAAGGATGCCTACATCGGCGCCGAGATCAGCATCTGCAACACGGGAGATGTCAGATGGGAGCTCTCCGGCGCGGCGGCAGAAATCAAGGGGCGCGGCAACGGTACATGGACCTACAACAAAAAATCCTACCGCCTCCGCTTCGAACACAAGCAGCAGCTGCTCGGCCTCGGCACGGCGGAGGACCGCACATGGATTCTGATGGCGAACCACGCCGACCGCTCCATGCTGCGCAATTACCTTGCCATCGACCTCATCAACCGCATTCCGGATATGGAATTCAACAACTCCGCCGCATTCGTCGAGGTGTATCTCAACGGTGCATACCACGGCGTATACCTGCTTGCCGAGCAGATTCAGCCCGATGCGCACCGCGTTGACATCGGTCTGGAAACACTCGCCGATCCCGAAGCCGAGGATGCCGGATTCCTCGTGGAAATGGACGAATACGCAAACGAGGAAACAAACTACTTCTATGTGGAAGGAAAACCGTACCTCATCAAGAGCGACATTCTGAATGATGCACAGTTTGCGTACATCAAGGGCTACATCACCGATGTTGACCGCGCCATCCGTGACGGCGACCGCGCGGCGCTGGAAGAACTGGTCGATCTCGATTCGTTCGTCAACGGCTATATCGTCGAGGAATTCTTCAAGAATCTGGATGCCGGATGGTCATCGTTCTATATGCACAAGCGACCGGGTGAGAAGATGGTCTTCGGCCCGTTCTGGGACTTTGACCTTGCCGCCGGCAATAACATCAGCCTTGACAACGGCGCACCCGAGGGCATTTACGTCGGACGGGAGCTTGGCTTCTCCCAGCGCCATGTCTGGTACACACAGATTACCAATTACGATTGGTTCCGAACCCTTGCCGTGGAACGCTGGAATGAGCTGCTTCCGTACATCGACGAAACGATCGCGTATGCAAAGACCTTCCTTGACATGCCAACCGATGCGTTTGACCGCAATTACGAGGTCTGGCCGATGTCGGAATACTTCTGGCACTTCACCGAGGAAATTTTCTCCTTTACCACATGGCACGAGCATGTCGCCGATCTCTGCGATTGGCTGCAGGTGCGCCGCGACTGGCTGGATGACTACTTTGCGGGCGATGACCCGCTCGTCTTTGCACCGTACGAGCCGCCCAAGCGTCCGCACAGAGGACATTAACCGAAACAGCAAACCACCCCGACCTGCGATCTGTTGTATCGCATCGGGGTGGTTTTTCATTGTTTATGAGACAGTCTCTCCGGCAGTACAGTCAATTCCCGCACAGCGTTCCGCAGTCACTGACCCAGACGCCGCAGAAACGGCAGTCTCCGTCCATGGGGAATACGGATTTTTCACATGCACCGCAGCTGTCGGGCGTTCCAGACGGTGCAGGACACATCCGTACTCACTCACAGTATACCACAGAACCCCCCGAAAATCCACGGAAACCGTCCGACAAAGTTTTCATCTGCCGACGATACCCGCCCATCACTTTTCGGCTGTCAGTGCTTCATACCGCGCCTTCGCCGCACAAAGCGTTTCCACGCCCATCTGCTGGCGGTCGGCGTAATTGGGCATCATCGGACGCCACACGGTCTGCATGTAGCCTGCCAGCCGTTCGCCGCCGATGCGCGGGAGCGTATAATCAATCATGCGCTCGAAATTGTCACGCCGCGACCAGACGCTGCCGGCCGGAACCTGTTCAAAGCCGCCCTGATCCAGCGCCTCAAAGCCGCGCAGATAAACTTCATCCTCTGCTTCAAAGCCGCCGTAATACCAGTTCGACTGCAGAACGTCGCGGGACATCTTGCGCAGGAATTCTTCCTCATGATGCCAGATGTAATCCGACCAGATCCACGGTCTTGCACCGCGCCGCAGCGTCGTGCGGACGAGATAGTTCAAGTCGTACCACCACTGCTCGCTCTGTCGGATGATGACCATATTGTAAAGGCTCTGGTGCCCGTATGTCTCCTCGTCCATGCCGAGATGGAACAGCCGCGGATTGCCGAACACCTCACAGACCTCGGAGATGACGTCCTCACAGAAGCGGTAGTAGGGCGTCGTCGATACCATGCGCCCGTATTCCCCCATCCATTCGTCGTGACAAGCCGAAAAATTCAGCTTCGGAATCGCTTCAATACCGAGCATTTTCAGGTTGAAGATTTCCTCCTGCAGAATGTCCTTCGACCATGCACCCTTGCACGCAATCTCCGGATGGCTTTCATACTGCAGACCCTCACCGATGTCGAGCACGATCATATTGCAGCCTGCCTCAGCCAGTGCCTTTGTCGTTTTATGCCACAGATCAAGATCAAAGCGCAGATGATCCTCGGCGCAGACCTGCGTCAGATTCTGCGGAATCCCGGGCACGCCGCGACGGTCTCTGACCGGGTCTGCCCACATATTGTAACCGAGATGTGCCAGAAAAGCCCAGCTAAATTTCCGCTGATCGAGAAACACGCTGTCGTTGTACATCGCAACTACCTCCGCATCTGTTATGCTTCGTAATATGCCCCACCGATCTTCTGCAGCTTGACCAGCAGATCGGTATTGACAACCTCGCCCTCCTGCGTATCGTCCGGCATAAAGTTGTTGCCGACAGGTGTTCTGCCAAGCAAGGTCTTGAACCAGACACATGCCAGCAGATACCGGCCGTAGACCAGATGCATATGGAAGCCGTCGCGGTACAGAGACTGACCGCCCTTTGCGGGATCAAATTCCGGCAGCTGCTTTGCCGCATGGATTGCCTCGCCGGACGGAATGATCAGCAGATCGTTTTCCTTTGCCTTTTCACGGCAGGTCTTCTTGACGCGCTCGAACATGACATCGGGGTCACAGCCGTATTCCGGGAAAGCATAATGTGTCGAGCCGATTTCATATTCCCATGTTTCCTGGAAATAGAGCTTTGCGTTCGGACACAGTGCACGGATCGCGGTCAGAAGGTTCGGCAGATACGGCTCAAAGGTCTCAGGCTTGCCGGCATTCTGGGAAACCTGCTGGATGGTGATGATATCCCATTCGTCTTCCATCAGCCCCTGCGTCAGTGTGTATTCGTTTGCCGCCCAGACGCCGTCCTTTTCCAATGCATAGTTCTTTTCATCATTCTTGAAGTAGTTCCAGTGCTGTTCCAGCGAGCAGCCGCCGATTTCGAGGTTGCGGGTCATGATATCCACACCTGCCGACTTTGCAAAACGGGTCAGATAACGCTGTGCATCCTGAGAAAAGCTGTTGCCGATGGATAAAATTTTTAACATGATGGATCGTTCCTTTCGGTAAAAAATTGGTTGCATTTAGTATAACACACTTTGCCGAAAGATGCAAGAGGCTTTGAAAATTTTCGGTTTTCTTCCGTTTTACTGAAATTTCCTCTTGACAAATACCCCCCGGGGGTATATAATAATGGTGTGGGGCATACCTGCCC
>JAFTLK010000065.1 GCA_017455975.1 Clostridia bacterium
CCATTTGATCAGATGCTCGTTGTCGCCGTCCTTGACTTCAAAATACGCCTCATGCGTTCCGGTCAGATCCATGAAGTTGAGCGTCTGCCGTCCCATGATGAACAGCGCTTCCTCATCGTCGACATCTTTGGCACAGACGAGATCATAGATTCGTCCGATCACGCGCTCACCATCCGTTTCCCCGACGGAAAACTGCGAAATACCGATAAACACGGTTTCGTCGTCGGGACCCTCACCGAGATATGCCTGATAGCAAAGGCAGCCCGGACGGGAAGGAACACCGCATCTTTCACAAAGTACGGTCTGCAGATCGAAATCCTGAATCGGTTTGATAATTAACATTCCGATACCCTCCCGTTACTGCTTCGGCTTTCTTGCACCCTTGGGTGCATGGGAGAAGCGTTCGTTGAAGTGAATACCGGCTCGACCTGCGCGGTGAGACGGTGAGTGGGACTTGCGCTTGATATCAGCCAGAGCTGCGGCACGTTCGTCACGCGCGGCATTTTTGAAGCGTTCCTTGCCGTCGGGCATCAGATGCGTCAGTTCTTCCGGCGTCAGATAGCGCCACTTGCCGAGCCGCAGATTGCCCAGCGGAATGTCGCCGATGGCAATGCGCTTCAGACGGATGATCTTCAGTCCGACCTGCTCACACATCTTGCGGATCTGACGGTTGCGTCCTTCATAGAGCTCCATCTGCAAGGTCACATGGGTATCGTCCTTTTCCAGAATCGTCACATTGACCGGACGGATCGGTGTACCGTCGATCTCCAGCGGAGAGGACAGCTGTTCCATCTGCGCATCGGTCGGAATGCCCTCAATGCGGACATTGTAATACTTGGGCACTTCATGCGACGGATGCATCATGTAGTTGGCAAATTCGCCGTCGTTGGTCAGAATCAGCATACCCTCGGAAACCTTGTCAAGCCGTCCGACCGGATAGACGCGGCATCCGACATCCGAAACCAGCTCCTTGACGCATTTCCGTCCTAGATCGTCATCCATCGTCGTGACATAGCCTCTGGGCTTGTTGAGCACGATATAGGTCTTCTTTTCTACATTGTCGGGCAGATAGACACGGCGGCCGGCATAACGCACCTCATCATGCTCCGGGTCGATCTTCTGCCCAAGCTCAGCAGGCTCACCGTTGACAGTGATCGTGCCGGCTTCAATTTCCTTTTCCGCTGCGCGGCGTGACATCACACCTGCATCGGACATATATTTCTGCAGTCTGATTTTTTCCATGTTGTTTTCTGTTCCTTATTCATTTTTACCGGAGAAAATGCGCGAAAACCATCGCGCGATCCTCTCCAGGATCGTTGGCGTTTCATAACACGGCACCGTCTCGCATGCATACAGCGGCACCTCACACAATATCTCATCGCCGCAGGTATATACAGCCGCTCCGATCTGTGTCCCTGCCTGTACCGGTGCATACAGAAAATGCGGCAGACGCAGTTCCATGTCGATCGGTGCATGACCGCGCGAAAGGATGACCGTTTTCTGTCCGCTGTTTTTCACGGATACGGTCTGCGTTATTCCATCCTCCGGACATGTACCGTCCGGCAGTGCGCCGCCGACCACAGGCAGAGATGCGGTCAGTGCACCGTCTTCTGTCAGCGTCACACATTCCACCTGAGCAAAGCCCCAATCGTACAGTGCACGGTGATCCGCCCAATCGTCGGGCGCATTCAGCGTTACGCAGTACAGCCGCACCCCATCCCGCTCGCATGCGGATACAAGACATCGTCCGGACGTTTTGGTGAAGCCCGTCTTGATGCCGATGCACCCATCGAGCGTTTTCAGAAGCTTGTTATGATTAATGAGCAGCCGTACACCTTCCCCGCCCTTGAGCGGGATCTCTTTTTTGTAGGTTGCCGCTGTTTCTGCAAAGACATCGTATTCCATCGCCGCACGGGCGATTGCGGCAAGCTCACGCGCGGTGGTATAATGCTGTGCATCGTCAAGCCCGTGCGGATTGACAAAATGCGTGCCGCACAGCCCCATGGCCGCCGCCTGTGCATTCATGCGATCGGCAAAGGCTTCCGTCGAGCCGGCATACGCAATGGCCAGCGCCGTTGCTGCATCGTTGGCACTTTCCATCAGCACCGCATCAAAGAGCTGCCGCGCGGTCAGCTGCTCACCCTCATACAGGTAAACAGAGGAACCCTCCACGCCGACCGCTTCTGCTGGGATCGTCACAGGCGCATCCAGATCCATTCCGCCGGCAAGCACCGTCAGTGCGGTCATGATCTTGGTCGTGCTGGCCATCGGAAGACGGCTGTCAGCATTGTGCGCCCAAAGCACCGAGCCGTCAGCATCGGTCAGAATGACAGCCTTTGCCGAGACCGTGGGCGGCTCATCATGCACTTCTGCAGCCGTCATGACATCCCGATCCTGCGGCATGTCCGGCCCGGAACCGTGCACGGACACACACAGCATACATCCACACAGAATTACAGCGAACATCCTTGCAATACATTTCATACGGCATCCATCCTTTTACATATCATGATCGCTTCATGATATGCCAACGGTAGAGCCGTTATGCGATTTTTACAGGGAAGTATCGAGGAATTCGTGTTCTTCCTCTTCCTCAGATGCATCTTTCGCTTCTTCGGTCTGCTCCTCGGATACGGCAGGAGCTTCATCAGCTGCGCTCTCGTCCTTCTTCTTCTTTTTGGGAATCATTGCCTTGATCTTTTCGATGATCTCCGGCGCACGTTCAACCAGTGAAGAAACATTATAGCCAAGATCTGCCGGCTTGGATGTCGGATTGGAGACATTCATCATTTCGACGGAACCGTCTGCATGAACAACAAGGAATGCAACAGGAACGACGGAAACGCCGGAGCCGCCTCCACCTCCGAAGTTGTTGTTGCCTGCGGTCTTTTTGCTCTCGTAATCGACACCGCCGGATGCGATGCCCATGGAGACCTTGGAAACGGGAATGATGGTCGTGCCGGAATTGGTTTCGATTGGTGTACCGATGATCGTATTGGCATCCACGACTGTGCGGATGTCCTCCAGTGCATTTGCGATAATGCCGGAAACTTTGGTTTCTGCCATGATGGGATCCTCACTTTCTGTTCTGTATATGTGACTTATTTCGTGCTATATCTGAAATTGGATCTTACTTTTCTTTCAGCTCGCGAATAACGGCGGCACGCGCTTCCGCTTCATGACGGCGGCGTGCTTCGCGCTCCTCAGCGGACTCATGCTTCCGTGCCTCGGCTTCCACACCGAGTGCCGCACCGCCTCCGGCGATGAGCAATGCGCAGACCTGCCAGAGTGCGATGGAAAAAATGATCTTTCCGCGCACCGACGGCTTCTCGGCAAGAAAATCCGCGTAAATGGCGATTCTGTTCTTTTTGATGCGGTGAAACATCGCCGTACCCGACAGCAGGTTCCAGAAATTTTCCATTGCCGCCCAGATCCAGCCGTATAAGATCGCCGTTTGTGCGGGATCCTTCGATGCCGCCGTGATGTCGAGATATGCAACATCAACACGCAGATATCGGCCGAATCTGCCAAGCAATGCCTTTGTCAGGGCAAGCACCAGCTTGATGATATGCTTCACGCCGCGTTTTTTCGGTGTATAACCGGTCTTAGCGGCACGCGCCTTTGCCCGGTCCTCCGCCCGCTGCTTTTTCCGCGCTTTTCGGGCGGCCTTTTTTTCTTTTGCAAGGGCTGCCGCCGCAGCTTTTTTCTGCTTTTTGGCATACAGCTTTTCCAGCGCATCGCGCCGGAATTTCCGTATATCCGGAAGCCGCTTCTTCTGCGGCAGAATGCGGATGGGAATGCCGAGCACCTGTACCGTCAGCGCAAAGTCGATTTTCCCGGATGTCGAGATCTTACAAATGATCCGGATCGGAATGACAAACAGAAGAACCAGCAGCAAAAGCAGACATAACAGCACAACCGTGATCAGCTTCATTCCGCTCGCCTCCTGTCCTTGGTATCATTCTCTGATCGGTTCTTTGCCGTATATACGGATTATGTCCCGTCCTCTGCATGCAGCTGTGCAACGGCATCGGGATTCACACCGTCCCCCGTACTCTCACCGCGGGCCAGGAACTGCTCTGCCGGCGGCAGCTGACCGAGATGCTCCAGCCCGAATACGCGCAGGAATGCATCGGTCGTTCCGTACAGCGTCGGGCGTCCGGGCACATCCAGACGGCCGCGGGATGCAATCAATCCCTTTTCCACAAGTGAGGACACGACATATCCTGTGTCCACACCGCGCACCTCATCGATGTACGAACGGGTAACAGGCTGGTTATATGCGATGATCGCCAGCGTTTCCAGCGATGCATGTGACAGATTGCCGCCGCGCCGGACATTCAGCGCACGGCGGATATAAGGAAGATACCGCTCACGCGTGACAAGCTGACAGCCAGCACCGACACGAATCAGCTGAATGCCGCGACCCTCATAGGACGCGGTAAGCTCATCGGCGCAGGCCTGCGCCTCCGCCTCGGTAATGCCGAGCACCTCTGCCAGCTTTGCAAACGGCATCGGATGCCCTGCTGCAAACAGAATTGCTTCAAATGCCTCACGGATACCGGCCGCATCAAGTTCTTCGGAGACCTCTCCGACCGGAACCGAAACGGTGCTCTCCGTTGTCTGTAATTCACTCATCCTCTGTCTTGCTCCTTTTGTGTTTCAGTTGGTTCATCGGAATTCTGCAATGCTCCGTCTTCATCGTACAGACCCGCATAATCCTCGGGAATCGCCTGCTCAGGATTGATGGAACAGAAAAATTCATAACGGTAATCCTCGACGTTATCCCAGAGTGCCGCATCGTCCTCCGGCGTCTGTACTGCCAGCCGCTTTTCAAGCAGGACATATCCGTCCTTGACCAGCGACAAAACGGCCATGAACAGCGCGACGATCTCACTTTTGGATGTCACGCGGTCAAACAGATCAAGAAACGGCGTGGTACCGGACATCGTCAGCCGATGCGCGACCTCGCGGATCTTATCGGAAACCGGAACAATGGTCTTTTTGATGAGCGGATTGATGCCGGTCATCGGCGGGGGGGCTTCGGTATCCTTTTTGGAAAACAGGCGCGCCAGTGCCTTCTGCAGAAGCAGGATGTCATGCTGTGCAATATCGCCGGAATCCGCGGGCACCTCATCCTCATCCTTGGTATAGCGTGCGGAATAATAGGAATACTGCCCCTCCAGATACGCTGCCGCTTCCTTTGCCTGCCGATATGCTAGCAGCGCCGCTGCCAGACGCGCACGCGGATCCTCCGCATCGGGGTCTTCGGGCTTCGGCAGCAGCATGCGGCTTTTGATGAGCATCAGCTCGCTTGCCATAACGATAAATTCGCCGGCGATCTCCATATCCATCTGCTTCATCCGGTCGAGATACGCCATATACTGCTCAAATATGACCGTGATGCGAATATCGGCAATTTCCATCTTGTTCTTTGCGATCAGCGTCAGCAAAAGGTCAAGCGGCCCCTCAAAGGTATCAATTTTATATGTCAGCGCATCACTCATGCGTGTGTCCATCCTTGTTGTAATAATCAGAAAATCGGGATCAGTCCGACCAGCCACTCCATGCCCTGCATGACAAACGAAACGCAGGCACGCAGCGGGGTATCGAGAAATCCCATCCACAGCCCAAGCATCAGAACGAGCTGAATGATGTGCTCATACCGCATAACCTTGAAATACAGGTCTGCCGGCAGAAATGACAGGAATATCCGGGAACCGTCCAGCGGCGGAACCGGAAGCAGATTGAAGACGCCCAATGATACATTGAGCATGTAGAACAGGTAGAAAAAGAGATGCGTGTAGGTGATCAGATTCATCACAAATCCGGAATCGGTGTTGGCATACAGCACACCGTCGATCTCAAACAGCATGCCTGTGCGCGTCATGATAAACCAGAACAGGTTCGCGCAGAACAGCCCCAGAAAACCGAGGAGCAGATTTGCGGCAGGACCTGCCGCAGCGGAGATCGCCATATCCCGCTTCGGGTTCTTGAAATACCGGGTATTGATCGGC
This sequence comes from Clostridia bacterium, assembly GCA_017455975.1. Lineage (GTDB taxonomy): Bacteria > Bacillota > Clostridia > Oscillospirales > CAG-272 > RGIG3925. Next base: position 6,018 of record JAFTLK010000065.1, read on the forward strand.
ACAGGCCGCGCCCAGCCGAAGCCGAACACCAGCATCATCAGCGTACCAAGCGGATCGAGATGCTTTATGGGATTGAGCGTCAGCCGCCCGAAATTGCGTGCGGTCGGATCGCCGAGCCTGTATGCGGCATATCCGTGTGCTGCTTCATGCATCGACAGTGCCAGTAATATGACGGGGATCCGGAGCAGAAACATCGGAATGTCTGAAAACAGGTCTTTGAGTACAGATACCATAATACTTTACGCTTCCAGCGCCTTACGTTCAATAATGGAAAGGATTTCATCGCGTCCGTCACCCTTCAGCGCGGAAAACGCGATAACATGTGTGCCGTCGAGAATCATCTGATCCTTTGACAAGCGTTCAAGATTTTTCTTTCTGTCGGTGACATTCAGCTTGTCGGCCTTGGTCGCCGCGATGATGTAGGGGGTTCTTGTTTCGTAAAGCCACGACAGCATCTGGTCATCATCCTTGGTCGGACCGACCTTCAGATCGATGAGCTGCACAACGAGCCGCAGATTAGGGTTGTTGTCAAAATAAGCCCCCATCAGCGTGCTCCATTTTTCCCGCTCGGAATCCGGACGTTTTGCAAAGCCGTAGCCCGGGAGGTCAACCAGATAATACTGCCGGTCGATGTTATAGAAATTCGCGGTGATGGTCTTGCCGGGCGAGCCGGACACGCGCGCCAGACTTTTGCGTCCGAGCAGCGCATTGATCAAGGAGCTTTTTCCGACGTTGGAACGCCCGGAAAAAGCAATCTGCGGCAGATGATCATCGGGAAACTGTTCCGGGAAGCCGGCACTCATCACCAGATTGACATTCTGATAATTGATGGACATAACGTGTCCCTCCCTTATATGTTGACGGTCAGTCGTTTTCGTTCTTCATCAGATAGGAAGCCGCCCCAACTGCGGTGTTCTCCGTCGGAATCAGCATCAGCGGCTCCGGAACCACCGTATTCTGCGGAATCTCGGCCGGCTTTTCCTCGGTCAGCGCAACGGCGAGTACCTCATCGACATGCGCACACGGATAGAAGGTGACATTCTCCTTGACGACCGGCGCGACCTCATCAAGATCCGGGATATTTTCAGCGGGAATGCAGATCACGCGGATGCCCGTCTTGTATGCCGCCATGGTCTTTTCGCGCAAGCCTCCGATGGCCATCACACGGCCGCGCAGAGAGATCTCACCGGTCATTGCGACATCGCGGCGCACCGCACGTCCGGAAAGCTCGGAAACAAGTGCTGTGACCATGGTGACACCGGCAGACGGACCGTCCTTCGGTACTGCGCCCTCCGGCACATGAATGTGGATATCGCGGTTCTTATAAAATTCGGGATCGATGCCGAAGCGGTCAACACGCGAACGGACGAACGAGATCGCCGCACGTGCAGACTCCTTCATGACGTCGCCGAGGGAACCTGTCAGTTCAACATGACCGGTACCGGGAAGTGCGGAAACTTCGATCTTCAGTACATCGCCGCCGACCTCGGTATAGGCAAGACCGTTGACAACACCAACCTCGTTCTGTGCGGCAAGCGTATCCGGCTTGACCTTCTGTTTCCCGAGATATTCGGTCAGATTGTCTCGCGTGACAGAGCAGGTCTTGACGCCCTCGTCCATGATCTTCATGGCAGCCTTGCGGCACAGCGCGGCAATTTCGCGCTCCAGATGACGCACACCTGCCTCGCGCGTGTAGAAATCAATGATATCGTAGATCGCTTCATCGGTAATACGCAGCGTTCTGCGGTTGAGCCCGTGACGCTTGCACTGCTTTGCGATCAGATGGTGATCGGCAATGGAGAACTTCTCCTCGCGCGTATAGGACGGAAGCTGAATGATCTCGATTCTGTCAAGCAGCGGCGCCGGAACGGTCTCCAGCGTATTTGCCGTTGCGATGAACATACAGTCGGACAGATCGACGGGAATTTCCAGGAAATGGTCGCGGAACGCACGGTTCTGTTCCCCGTCCAGCACCTCCAGCAGTGCCGATGCGGGATCGCCGTGGGCATCGCGCGTCAGCTTGTCAAGCTCATCGAGCAGAATCAGCGGATTGTTGACGCCTGCCTCGGACATCGCGTGGACAATACGGCCGGGCATTGCGCCGACATAGGTCTTTCTGTGACCGCGGATGTCAGCCTCATCGCGCACACCGCCAAGCGAAACGCGGACATACTTTCTGTGCAGTGCGCGCGCAATGGATGCGGCGATGGATGTCTTACCGACACCGGGCGGGCCGACCAGACACAGAATCTGGTTGCGGACATCGGGGTTCATCTGACGGACAGCCAGATATTCGAGAATGCGGTTCTTGACCTTTTCCATGCCGTCGTGATCGGCATCGAGCACCTTGCGTGCCGCCTTGATATCGACACGGTCACGGGTTTTCTTAACCCACGGATATTCCAGTGCCAGATCGAGATAGTTGCGCAGGACATTGCCTTCCGCCGCACCGAACGGGGTCTTGGACAGGCGCTTGAGCTCCTTCATGAGCTTTGCACGGACCTCGGCGGGTGCGCCCTCAGTCGCCGCACGGATCTTCTCGGCATACTCGTTGATCTCATCAACATCGTCGTCTTCGTAGAAGCCTTCCTCGTCACCGTCTTCATAGCCGATCGGTGTATCGCCGCGCAGCTCAGCCTGAATGACCTTCAGCTGCTCGCGCAGATAATAGTTGCGCTGGTTCTGTTCCATCTGCGCACGTACCTTTGCGTGGATGTCCTGCTCGGTACGGAGGATCTCCTCCTCGCTTTCGAGCAGTACATTGACAAGCTCCAACCGTTTGACGGGATTGGCTTCCTCGAGCACCGCCTGCTTGTCCGGATATTTGACCAGAATGTTGGATGCGATAAAGTCCGCAAGCAGTCCCGGCTCCTTGATGCCGCGGACGGTCATCAGAAGGTCCTTGGATGCCTTGGGCAGGTAATTGACCATTTTTTCGACAGCTTTGACCGTATTCATCAGAAGCGCCTCGGAATGAATGCCGCCGGAGGCATCGATGTTGAGAATGCGGACAAATCCCATTGCGGTGATGTGATCGGGGGAGATCATAAACGAGGTGACCTCCATACGCGAGGTGCCGTCCACCAGCATGCGTGCAGTTCCGTCCGGTGTTTTGATCAGCTGCTTGATACGGGAAACCGTGCCGATACGGAACAGATCATTTTCCCCGGGATCGTCGGGAAGCATTTCGCGCTGGGTGACAAACAGCAGCTCAGAATTGTTCTGTGCCGCACGTTCGCAGACGCGGATCCATTTTTTATCCGTCACCTCGAAGGTGATCGGGATCATCGGAAAGACGACCACACCGCGCAGAGGTACGCAGGGCATGGATTTCATTTCCAGTTTTTCGGTAGTGATTGCCATGTAAGACTCCTTATCTTATGTAAAACCGTAAATACGGGTGGTTTTGGGATCGGGGTGTTTTTCCGGGGCATAGTACTCCAGAATACATCTTCAATATTATAGCATATTTTTTTGATTTCCGCTATAGATGGCGGAAAAATTCACAGATTCTTTACTGATTTTTTTCACACACCTCAAAAATAAAAAAAACAACAGATGCCGATCGGACTGCGGGCTGATATCATAAGCTTGATATTTCCGTGCGATACAGACTTCTGTTGGTTTCTTTCGGATGCACCGATATTTGTTTGGGGATGAGCGTTTCTCACGCGCCCTAATATTATACACGGAAATCGCCGATTTGTAAATATGTATTTTCAACAATTTTTCGGCGATTTTTTTGGTAAATCTTACGGATTGACAGGATATGACGGAATTGACCGACGTTTTGTCTTGACATATCCGATGATTTATAGTATACTGTTAACAGCATTTTTAGTATAGTCAAAATGAAAGAAGGAATATCACTCCATGAACGAACTCAAAAAACACAAAGCCGCCATTATCATCTCGGCAATCATCTTGATTGCTGCGATCGTCGCGGTCGCTGTCATTCCCTCCGCACTGAGACGCGCGGAGATCAGCAATCAGTTTGAGATTGCACAGCAGTACTTAAACGATCTCGATTATGAAAGTGCATTGCTGGCATTTACGCGCATTCTCGAAATCGACCCGAAGAACGTCGAAGCACGCAAGGCTTTGCAGGATACCTATCTTGCATACATCCGCTCCGAGTGGGAAAACGGCAATGTCGACCACGCAAAGGAACTCATGGCCGAGATGCGTGAGCGGCTCGGTCTGACAGAAGATCCTTACACCGTTACCGTGACCCAAGAGCCGACCTGCGGCGCGGAAGGTCTTGAAGAGTGGGACTGTGTACTGAATGACGATGTGCTGAAGTATGTGATTCCCGCAACAGAAGCACACGCATGGGACAACGGTATGATCACCGCAGAAGCCACTTACAAAACCACCGGTACGATCATCTATACATGCTCCGCATGCAATACAGAAAAAAACGATGTCATTCCGAAAATTCCCGACGAAGAACTGGCCATCAATGACAAAAATCTGGAAGCCGCGCTGCGAGATGCGATCAACAAACCGACAGGAGCATTGATGTTGTCGGATTTTGTTGATGTTGATACTCTCAACCTTTCCGAAAAAAACATCAATATCAATAATATTTCTGTCCTTACAAGGATTCCCAATCTGTGGGAACTTGATCTGTCCGGAAACAACATCTCCGATCTCTCGCCGCTTGCGGATCTGATCACACTGGGAAAACTCAAACTCAATAACAATAACATCACCGACATCTCGCCTCTTGCCAAACTGACCGAGCTGAGAGATCTTGAACTCGATAACAACAACATCTCCGACATCTCTCCGCTTGCATCCCTGACCGAGCTGAGAGATCTTAGGGGCGATAACAATCGCATCTCCGACATCTCTTCGCTTGAAAATCTGACAGAGCTGACAGAGCTTTGGCTCAACGGTAACAATATCACTGATATTTCACCGCTTGCTAACCTGACAGAACTCGAATACCTTATGATATATCAAAACAACATCTCAAATATTTCTGCACTTGCAAACCTGACGAAATTACAGAGCCTTGCAATTTGGGATAATAATATATCTGACATTCAACCGCTTGCAAAGCTGACTAAATTATATTGGCTCAATGCTTCGGGTAACAAGATCTCCGACCTTTCACCGCTTGCAAAGCTGACCGATCTTTCGATACTTCTGCTTGATAATAACAAGATCTCTGACCTCACGCCGCTTGCAAAGCTGACCAATATTTATCAACTTTATCTCGATTCAAACAACATCACCGACCTCACGCCGCTTGCAAAGCTGACCAATCTGGTCGATCTTACACTTTATGGCAACAACATCTCCGACTGGTCCCCTGTGAACCATGTCACATTAGTCCGTCATGACTGATCCCCGATCCCGCCCACACCCGTGCGGCGGGATTTTTCTGCAAAATATCACCTTTTCCGCGCAACTCCTTGACGGATGCGCCAAAACATGGTATACTGAATACATCATCCAAAAAAGGAGACTCATCCGATGCATATTCCATCGAAGACCCTGACCGAGCAGGAAATCCTGCCGTTTGCAAAGGCTCTGCGGGAACAGGAAACCGCCGCAGTTTCCTATGACCGCGATGCATGGCTCTATGTGCCGCACACCTATCTTGAATACCGTTACATTCTCGGCACGCGCGGAGAAAATCCGCTGATCTGCATCGGCATCAATCCATCGACCGCAGCCCCCGGTGACCTTGACAACACGCTCAAAAGTGTCGAGCGCATCGCACACGGCAACGGGTATGACAGCTTCATCATGTTTAATGTCTACGCCCAGCGCGCCACCGACCCGGACGCAATGGATGCCGTCCGCAATGAAGCGCTGCACCGCGAAAACATGGCGGCATTTGATTATGTTCTGTCGCTGTACGGCGCAGGACACACACCGGCTGTCTGGGCAGCATGGGGGACCATCATCGAAAAGCGCAATTTTCTGATCCCGACCGTGCGTGACATGATCGCCATCGGAGAACGATATGGTGCTGTCTGGTATTCCGTCGGCGCACGCTCCAAGAAAGGACATCCGCACCATCCGCTGTATTTAAGAAAAGATGCGAAAACCGAGCCGTTTGCCATCGCCGATTATCTTGATACGCTGCAGAATCTGCACAAATCATAAATCTTTGATCGAGAGGTACATCATATGAAACGCACATTATCCGCAGCACTTGCTGCACAGACCGTTCTTCTTGCGCTGCTTGCATCCGCCTGCGGCGATTCAGCCAACACACCGAGTGCAGGCGAGGACAGCACCCCCACAGGTGAAACCGCCGCCGTCACAGAAGCTGTCACCGAGGATATTCTCGGCTATCTGCCCGAAACAGATATGGGCGGCTGGCAGTTTGACGTACTCGGTCACGAAGACCATCTTTCCGGCAACCACACCTTCCATGCAACGGAACAGACAGGCGAAATCATCAACGACGAAATCTTTGAGCGTACCCGCCGCATCGAGGAACGCTACAACATGGTCTACAATGTCATTGCCGAGGACGCTGACAATAACTGGTATGCTGTCCGCGACCGCCTGGAGCAGACAACCGCCGCCGGCGAAGACCTTTATGATCTTGTCATTTTTTATACCTATGCCATGCAGTCCGCGATCATCACCGGCGGTTACTTCTACAACATGCTGGAGGTTCCGCACATCAACTTTGAGAATCCGTGGTGGCATACCGAGATCAACGATGCCTATACGCATTTTGACTATCTGCCCTGTGTCCTCTCCGACTATTCCGTCAACTCCTATCAATACGCCAATCTGCTTGCCTTTAACAAGACTGTTGCAGCAAACAACGATATCACCAACCTCTATGACCTCGTCCGTGACCACAAGTGGACAATGGATTCCTTCCTTGAGATCATCAAGTCTGTCAATTCCGACTCCAACGGTGACGGTAAGATGGATGTGAACGACACCTGGGGCTATGCAACCAACTTCGGCTACCATGCGCTGACATGGGCATATGCAATCGGTGAAATGGGCGTTACGCTGACCGACGACGGAGTCGAGCTCGGCTACCGCTCCGAAAAGTTTGCAACCCTCTCCGAGTGGCTCTACGATCTGCTCTACACCTCCAAGCTCGCCTTTGAGATCGGCTGGGATCTGCCGTGCGACATCAGCTGGGATGAAAACCGCGTGCTGATTCAGGCAATCTGGCTCAATGACCTTGAAAAGTTCCGTGAATATGAATCCGCATACGGTCTGCTGCCGTATCCGATGTACGACGAGACGCAGGAAAAATATTACACCTACGACGACTGCCGTCATGCGACCTTCGGTATTCCGCTGACCTCTCCCACCGAGAACATCGAAAAGACCGGTCTGCTGCTGGAGGCACTCTCCGCCGACTCCTACCACAACCTGATTCCCAAGTATCTCGATTCCGTCGTTACCTTCAAGCTCTCCCGCGACGAGGATTCTCTGGAAATGCTCGACTACATCATGGACGGACGAGTCTATGACATCGGCTACGCAATGCCCGACGCAAAGCGCTATTCCTGGATCATTTCCGAACAGCTGAAGAACTCCAAGGGCGCAATCACCTCTACCATCGAGAAGTTCACCAAGGTAGCAACCTCCCATTACGAAAAGCTGCTTGAGTCCTACAAGACCATGGGCGAGATGGAGTGGTAATTTGCATACATCACCCAAAATCCGTGGACAGACACGCACCGGGCGTGTTCTGTCCACAATTTTTGTTTTTTCTGATACGATTTGCCGTTATCGGAACGCATATACAGTGAAACCGGTTATCATGGAAGAAAAGGAGGTCGACGCAAATGGATATTGACAGTACATTCCGTCAGCTCTATGAGCAAACATATTCGCTTGCGGCTTCGCTTGTCACTTCCCGGTGCAGGCAGTCTGCGGACATCGGGGATATTTTGCAGGATGTGTATCTGGAGCTGTATCGGCTGCTGCAGCGGCGCGGTGCGGATTACATACGCGAACCCAATGCGATGATCCGACGGCTTGTCAGACAGCAGCTGTTCCGGTATTACCGCGGACTGTCCCGCAGACAGGAGGTGTACGCCGAACCGGATGAGGAGGACGGCGACATCCCGATTGCAGACATTGCCGCGTTGTCTGTTGAGGAAATCGCGGAGGATCACGTGATTCTTGAATGGACAGACCGATACCTTTCGGAAAAAGGCGAGCTCTATCGGAAAATATTCCATTTGTATTACCGCTTCGGTGTATCGGTACCGGACATTGCAAAACTGCTCGGGCGCACCGAAGGAGACATCAAAAACAAACTCTACCGGACACTCAAAGAGATCCGGAATCATTGGAGAGGAGATTTACCATGAAATTGTCAGATATGATTCTGCAGGCAACCGCACACGATACCGCATCGGCAAATGCTGATCGGATTCTCGAGCTTGCACACACACAGACCGCAGAACGCATCCCCAGACGGCGGAGCGTTCGGATCATCGCAGTCATTGCCGCCGCACTCTGCCTTCTGACCGTTACCCTGTATGCCGCAGGTGTACTGTCCGGCTTTGCGGCAGGCTTCACAGCGCCGATATCCTCCGGCGGCGTTCAGGTGCTTTCACAGGCGTCCGACAATCCCGATGTGGAGTGGACAATCACCGAAAGCTGGTACGACCGCTATAACCTGCACATTGGTGGTTCGGTCACCACACCGGATATTCTCGACGCGAACCTGTCCTATCGGGTCACCGGTATGTTCCATACAGAAGATGACGGGGAAACCTACTATCTTGACGGTCCCCTGTATCCCAACGGTACTGTCACCGTTCCGTTTGTCATGAGTGCGCCCACCGTCACCGACGGCGAAGGCGGCAAGTTCCGACCCGGCTGGGAAAAAGAAAAAATCAAGGTGGATCTGACCATTGAGCAGATTTATCTGGAACCGGAGAACATCGACGGACAGTGGAACATCGCCGATTCTCTTGTATATCCGGGCAATTGGAGCTATACCCTTTCGCTGACACAGCAGGAGCACAGCGATACCCTGACCCTGACAGGACCGTTTTCCGGCACAACGGAGGAAGCCGTCACCGCAGAGCAGGTCAAGCTCAGCCCGTTCACGCTGGAAATCGACGGTGATCACCTGATGCGCTTCAATAACACCCGGTATAACATCTGGCTGAAAATGAAAGACGGCACTTACGCCCTCAAGGGACGCGGAATATTCCGTGATGCGGGCGGCAACTACATTGCATTTGATGATTCCGACGACGACAGAATTGCCGTATCCTTTGTTCAGCCGATCGATGTGCCGCAGGCAGAGTCGATCATCATCGCAGACAAACACGGCTTCGGCGGTGAAGGACTTGCCGATCATACAGAAGCCGGCTTTGTATGTTATCCGCTTGCAGACCCCGATGCGCTGAATGTCATCACCGATATCGACGGCGAAGTCTGGGAAATGTGGAAGGTGCTTCTGGAGATCCCGATTGGCTGAATACAGAAAACGCGAAAAACGCCGGTTTTCGGTTTGTACTCATAAACAGTGAAAGGGTTGTTACATTTGAAAAATTGAGCAAATGATAACTCCCTCAGTCAAAAAAAAGACGCAGAAGCGTCTTTTTTTTGCCAGCTCCCTCGGGGAGGGAGCCTAAACTAAGCCTCCCTCTGTTTGAGGGAGGTGGCTCACCTGCGGTGAGCCGGAGGGAGTTTTTGACACATTGATCTAAATGCAACAACCCGTTTTCCTGTTGTTTATTCAGCAGATTCCAGATAAGAATCAATAACCGTGGTCAGGCGTTTTTCCCAACCCTTTTTCTGCTTTTCATAATAGGAGGCAAAATTGTTTTTCTTTGTTCCCATCAGGTTGCTCATGAAGAAGCCGAGCTTGTTGTAATCACCGAAAACGTATCCGAAATCGATGACATTACCGCGTTCGATGATATCAATGATCTGCATCGAGGTTTCATCACGAACACCGCGTACTTTCAGTGCGGTATCATAGATGACGGGAATGACTGTTTTGTAACTGTCTGCGGCGAGTGCTTCTGTCATGATTCCGACAAATTCCGTGTCTCTGCAGGTGGTCGGTACGGAAACCAGCGGAGAGGCACCGTCCGACATGGTCAGGTATTCAGACTGCGCTTCATTCCATTTCGGGTAAGGCAGGATGGCGTAATCGTCTTCCATATCGGCGAAGTTTTTGATGGCATGGATGAAAACGCCGTTCATAAACAGCGCACGTCCGGCGATAAAGGTATCGGAATGAAGTCCCCAGCCGTCTGTGGTGATGGTACCGTTGGATTCGTAAAACAGGGAATATACACGGTTGACCATATCCGCACATTTTTCCTCATTGATGGCGAGTACGGGCATATCGTTTTCATCACGACCGACGGTTACCTCTCCAAACGCATAAATAAACGGCGTTGCATACGATGTGACCTGTGCCGCCAGTCCGTACTGGTCGTTTTCATCCTGTGTGCCGTTGCCGTTGAGATCGACCCAGCTGTCTTTCACCAGCTCCGAATAAGCATCGATGGTCCATTTTCCGTCGAGTACGGTTGTATAAAGGCTGTCTCCGAGATCAATATCGTTGGCAAGACGTTTGTTCATGTATACGCAGTAGGAATGGGTTAAAAATGTCGGCGAGATACTGCCTGCCATCATGAAAATTTTATTGTCAATGGACAGAGTATCTGCACAGTTCTGATTCCACCACGGCTGTGTAAGATTGATATGGTCAAACGAATACCAGTCAAGGTAAAAATTGGATACAGCGAGCTTTGCCGAATTGATCATCATCGCAGAGACGAGTTGATATGCATCATCGCCTGCTCGGACAGCATTCTGTACTGTCGTGCAGAGAACAGCGGAATCTCCGCCGTTTTCGATGATAAGATTTGCATTGAACCGTTCCGCTGTGCGGCTGTTGCGGCGAAAAACGGCATCGTTGATGAGTGCGCCCGTTTCCGATTCTGCGACATAGTCTGTATGAGAATACTCATCGACGATGATGTGAAAATCTTTTCCTCCGAAATCCTTTTCCGGAAGATTGTCAGATAACTGCTGACGTGCATCCAGCATGTCCTGGGGGGCTGTTTCAGCTTCTGTAACAACATCGGTAGATGCGTTGGTGACAGGTGTTTCGGTTCCGGCAGACGAACAGGATGCAAGAATCAGCGATGCCAATAAAAATGCGGTAAGCTGTGATATTGTTTTCATGGCGGGTATCCTCCTTTTGTGTTTCTTGTTGCGTATATTTATTATAACAGAAGACAACACATTTGCCTACGGTCAATATTCCTGTCTGCGGTAAAAATTTCGTACAAATTTTGTAAATCATGGAATTATCCTTGCAATTTTTTGAAAATTCATGTATGATAATGACAGATAATGATGCGATGGGAGAATCAACATGATTGTATATCAGATCAAGCACAACAGCAAGCCAAGTATCCGGTACGCCTGCGCAGCAACGGTACGCAGCCCGCAGCCGCGTCATAATATCATCGACCGCCGTCAGAACATGATAGAGATTGGCTATCATACGGGCGCGGCACCGCGTGTACAGGCAGGGAATGATTCATTTGTAATTGCGCCGACTTCCTTTTTCGTTGTTATGCCGGATGAACGGTACGAAATTCATTTGCCGGGCGGAGATGCAGGATATACCACGCTGTATTCGATCGGTGCAGAAATTCCGACACTGTCGTATTCCGTACTGGATACCGACGACGCCGTTGAACTGTATGCACGCATGGAAGCGGTGCCGGATGCCATCTTTATCCCGCGTATGCTATGTACGGAGGAAGGCGATTATCAAATGCTGACCGCCCTGTTCCGCGATGCCATCAACCATTTTGCCGCGGGTGGGATTTCACATGAATATCAGCTGATTGCGGATTGGTTTGAAATTCTGGGGATTCTGGACGGGATGTTTCGTGCGCAGATTCGTTCACAGCTGCAGATCGACCAACCGGCGGAAACGGGCAGTGCGCATTTTTATGTACGCAAAGCGAAGCAGTATATCTGTTCCAATTACAAGGAACATCTGACTCTTGGCGCCATTGCGGATCATCTCGGTATTTCAACCGGTTATCTCTGTACGATGTTCAAGCGAGGTACGGGATATACGGTTGTTCAATATCTGAATCTGATTCGTGTGCAGCATATCCGCAAACAGATCATCGGCGGAGATATGCGTAATTTCCCGGAAATCTGTGCGGAAGCGGGGATGCGTGATATCCGATATGCACAGAGGCTGTTCAAAAAATATTTCGGTGTTTCAATGTACCGATGCCGTCAGCAGGATTTCGGCATTTCGCTCTATCACCGCAATCCGTGGGAGGAAGATATGCTTGACCACGATATTTTCAATGATGATACTGCAGACGAATCTGTATGAATCAAAACCGCAGAACAGTGACCAAGACTGCTCTGCGGTTTTTGTCATATTACTGATTCAGTTCGTCCAGAATTCCCACGGTTTTCTCGATTGCCTTCAAAATGCTCTTTTCCTTCTTTGCCATGTGCGATGCGACATCAAATTTCTTTGTGGCAACCATATCACGTACCATATAGCAGGTCTGCCCGAGGGAGTGGTTGTAGAGATATTCTGTGTCGAGATACAGGGACTGACGGATGATCTCCAGCATTTCCAGCGTTTCCTCGTTGCGGGCAAACTTTTCCTGCAGACAGGTGGAGAAATACACCGGTGTGACGGCATTGTACGATTCTGCCGCCATCGCCTCCATGACGATCAGAGCGGAATCGGGATCGGGATTGTCGGCGGGGATTCCCCACAGGGCCGCACCGTTATATGCGGCAGTATGATAGGCATCCTGTGCCTCATCGAGCTTCGGCAGCGGGACAATGGTGTAATTGTCCTCCATTTCACGGAAGTCGATACGGGCAGAATCCAGCTCGCGGACGATCATCAGCGCCTGCGAGTTCAGAAACTTATTGTACTGCAGAGAAACGTCGGAGGTTCTGAAAACGCCGACCGATGCACCGTTCGTATCATAAGATTCCAGATAGCTCATCAGCTTGACAAGCCGTTCCTGATCGGGCGCGTATGCCGGAATGCCGTCGGTGACGGTGATCTGATGAATGTCGGCGGAGGTATAGAAGGAGTCGGAGGAATTGTATACATCAAGTACAAGACCGTAGCGATCCTTGTCATCCATCATTCCGGAGCCGTCAATGTCGACGCTGATCTGCTTGGTGATCTCTGTCATTTTGTCCATCGTCCACTTGCCGTCGCGGACCAGCGCGGGAATGCTTTCAATGTCGTTGGCGACGCTGATGCTGTCATTCACGAACATGACATAAGCACCGCCGAGCGTGGTCAGAACCGCGACATCCCCTGTGACAAAGTACATACCGCCGCCGAGCGTCAGTCCGTGCACGGTCGCTTGATTCCACCAGGGAGCTGTCGTGTCAAGATGCGGCATGCCGATGAGGTCATAGAAGCAGTATTCGAGTGCCAGAGGCGTGATACTGGTACCCCAGCCGGAGATGATCTGCCATGCATTGTCGCCTGCCGCAATGGATGCACGGATTTTGGATACCTCTGTGGAATAGGTTTCCCAGCCTGCACCCTCAAACATTTCCCATTTGAAGTTCAGACGTTCTTCCAGATCCCGGTTGCGCTTGTAAATGGTATCGTTGAGAACGTCGCCGGTTTCTCCTTCATTGTCAATTTCCTCTGAGGCATCGCCGCGGACATGGATGGTGATGGTCTTTCCGCCGAGATCGGTGCCCTCGGGAATGTCATCCTTCCAGCGGGACTCGGCAACAGCTTCGGTTGCGGGTGTGGTATCGGCATTTTCGGTTACCGTCTCGGTGTCGCCTGCAGAAGCGCAGGAGGCGAGGATGAGGGAAGCAAGCAGGAGAGTGATCGTCAGTGTGCGTGTTTTCATGATGGTTGCTCCTTGTCTTTTTGGATGAAATGTTTGGATAAACACCGATGTTGTTTGTTTCATTTTAACATAGTTTCCAAAAAATGTCAATACTTTGTTTAGAAAAACTAAATAAGTACAGAAAAGGACAGGGCTGTTGCATTTGATAAATCATTGAACAAAGGATAACTCCCTCAGTCAAAAAAAGACGCTGAACGTCTTTTTTTGACAGCTCCCTCGGGGAGGGAGCCTAAATTAAGCCTCCCTCTGGTTGAGGGAGGTGGCTCACCTGCGGTGAGCCGGAGGGAGTTTTTGATACATTGATCTAAATGCAACAGCCCGCTTTTTGTTTTTACAATGTGACAATATGGTAGAACCAAACAACACCCTCGCGCTTGGCAAGCGACAGCGGAATACCCGCCATCAGCTGCTCGCCCGTCAGCTGCATGATATCGCCGTTTTCCATGTTCTCAAAGAAATAGATGTCCTCGGGATTATGGACGATCATGTGCAGGTCAAACGTGTCATCATCCACACGGGTATTACGGATGAGCTGTACAAAGCCGTCGCCGACCTCGGGATCGTCAAACTGCATCGCATACCAGTCCTCGGGAGAGGCATTGCAAGCGGTCAGCGGATAGTAATCGGCGCGGAGCTCGATTTCCGCCGCACGCCGCCAGATCGGCAGCATGACAGCGGCACATTCGTATTCGCTGTCCGGACCGTCAAACGTCGTCATGTTGGTCAGGGACGGTGCGAGCGCGCAGTGGAACGCGAACGCATCGACCGGTTTGCCGCCGTTTATATACAGCCCCTCGTCGTTGTCCCAACTCATGTTGTGCGCGCGGAAATAGGGAATCCACTCAAACATCAGTCTGTGCTGCTTCTGCTTGATCGGATGGTTTCCGTATCCGACATCGGTGTAGTGCAGCGGGACGGCACGGCGCATCGTGTCAAGGTCATTCCGTCTGCCGCCGGATGCACAGGAGTCGATCCACAGCCCCGGATTGGCATCGATGAGCGCATCCCAATAACGCAGATAACCCTGTACATGCAGGTTTTCCAGCGCTCCGATGCGGTCATCGGTTTCATGCAGCTCCCAATACGGTGCGGGATTGAAGTTGAAGTCCTGACGGTAGAGGTGGATGTGATATGCTTTGATGAGTCCGTTGACATGACCGATCAGCCAATCACAGCAGGCTGTGTCGCCGAGGTTGAGCAGAGCCTGTCCGGAGTCGTTTTTGAGCAGCCATTCCGGATGCTCGTTCCACAGCTCCGTGCCTTCCCGTACGCGCTCCGGTTCAAACCACAAAAGCAGCTGAACGCCGTTGTCCTCACATGCCTGACCGAGCGGACCAAGCCCTCTCGGAAAACGTTCGGGATCGTGCCGCCAGGTTCCTGTCAGCGGCCAATCAAAATTGCACGGATACCAGCCGGCATCAAACCACCAGATGTCCGGCTTCATGCCGCAGTCAATGTAGGTCTGAAGGCCGGTCAGCTGCTGTTCCTCCGTCGCACCGGTAAATTCGGGACCGCCGACATTCCATACATGCAGACAGAGCTTGGGCGGAATGGGTTCGCCGTTTTCGCGCGGGAGAATGTGCTTGAAATAGAACTTGCGCCACAGATTGCGTCCGCGGGCTTCGTCTCCGGCATACGCCTGCATTGTGACGCGCGGTGTACGCATGACCTCACCCGGGAGAATTGTCATGTGACAGCGCGCCTGACCGATGCTGACTGCCGCGCCGTCAGCCGTTCCTGTAAACTGCGCAGACCAGCCGCCGGTCCAGCCGATGCCGATGTTGACGCCGAAGTCCTCGTACTGCAGACGCATATACGGTCCGTCGTCACAGCAAGGCGTGCCGCCCTTTGGCGCTTTGGATACGGCAGTACCGCCGTCAAGTGCGGTATAGGTGATTGTATAGCCGGTTTCATTGCAGTTGTCGCCGTTGTTGTGAATCAGAATGGGGGAGCTGCCTTCGATGACCGTATCGACAATGCAGATATCAGAGACGATCGGCGAGGGGTGGTCGGTCGTGTTTTCAAACGACGCGACCCAATCGACCACGGGAAAATCACGGTACATCTGCACCGTTGCCGTGACGGCAAGACCGCTCATATGCACACCGCGGAGTATGTATTGCGTGATGTTTGCGTCGATTTGCTGCCGTGTAACGGTCGGACGGAAGAATTTCGGAATGCCGCGGTATGCAACGCCGTCGATCTTGTACGACAGCGGCGCACACTCGGGGGATGTGAAGGGGCAGATACGGTTCTGCAGTGCCATATCGGCAGGGGTGGCATACAGCTTGCTCATGGGGTTCCTCCTTTGACGGATCTGTCATGATTTTTGCGGGGCGGGAATACAATGTCGCAGGTTTCCGCCTGTTTTCTTTATTGTACACGATTTTCGCGAGGTTTTCAAGAGGTATTGCAAAAAATGAAGATTTTATTTTTGTCCGCCGCGCTGCTGACGGCACTTCTTCTGACTGTACCGCAGCTTGGATTTCTGATCAGCAATCCTGAATACGTCCCCCATGACACCCGGATGACTGCTCCGAACGATGATGTCCCGGACACAGACACGGCACCCGAATCCGTTTCGGTGCATACGGACAGCGAAACGGCAGCAACCGATACCGCATCGGATACCGTACAGGTCGCCGCCATACCTGCAGCGATACCAAAAGAAACAGAGACGACCGTATGTGAGACAACGGCACATGCGTCAGCGGTGCTTACAGAACCCTGCGTTACCGCGCCGCCGCATACAGAGGAGACCGCCGCCGTTCCGTCGGATCCATCCGGATATGACCGTCGGACAATGCTGCAGATACAGGGTGAGACAGAAGATTATGAAATATCCATGCACGATTATCTGATCGGTGTGGTCATGGCAGAAATGCCGGCCAGCTTTCATGAGCAGGCGCTCTGTGCGCAGGCGGTCGCCGCACGTAGTTATCTTTTGTACCGCCGCGATAACGGATTCCGGATTCCCGACTACGGTTCGTCAAGCACGGCGCATTTTACCGAAGCGGAGGGACGTGCATTCTTTGGGGAACATTATCCGTCGGTATTGGATGCGGTCACGGCGGCAGTAGAGGAGACGGACGGTATCGTGCTGACCTATGACGGCGACTATTGCTGTGCGGCATATCATGCGATGTCCTATGGATGTACCGAGGACGGTGCGGCGGTCTGGGGAGGGGACGAACCGTATCTCGTTTCTGTGGCGACGCCGGAGGGGGCGGACATCCATGGAATGACAACGACCGCCGATTATGACGAGGCATCTCTGTGTGTGATGCTCGGCGTAAAAGCCGCGCTTCCTCTGCATGTGACCCGTACCGATGCCGGCAGGCTTGCCGCTGTTACCGCAGCCGACGGTACGGTCATCACAGGCGAGCGGTTCCGCGCATGTCTGCGTCTGCGTGCGACCTCGGTTGAGATCACAGCCCAGAACTGCGATACCGTTTCTCTGCGTGTGCGCGGTTATGGGCATGGGGTTGGCATGAGCCAGTACGGGGCGGATGCGTATGCCGATGCCGGATGGACGTATCAGGAGATCCTTGCGCATTATTATCCCGGGACAACGCTCGGATTGATGCCGTAAATCTTGCTTTTTTTGCCTATGTGTGTTATAATAAGAGAAAGAATTTTTACACAGAGAGGGCAGTTGAAGTGAAGATTTTAATGGCGACGATGAAAATGGAGATCGGCGGAGCGGAGACACACATTCTTGAGCTGGCGCGTGCGCTGCACAGCCGCGGTGTCGATGTAACGGTCGTGTCGGCCGGCGGCGTGTATGCAGAACAGCTTGTCTCCGACGGCATTGTGCATGTCACGGCACCTCTGCATACCAGACGCCCCGATCAGGTACTGCGTGCCATGTCCATTCTCAGACGGCTCATCCGCGATGGCGGCTTTGATGTTGTACATGCGCATGCGCGCATTCCGGCACTTTTGTGTCATCTCCTTTGCCGACAGTATCGGGTACGCTTTGTCACAACGGCGCATCTGAACTTTCATGTCAACTTTCTCTGGCGGCTTCTGACGCGCTGGGGTGAGCAGACCGTGGCTGTCAGCGATGATATCAAGCAGTATCTGATCGATGACTACGGCGTATGCCGGGACAATATTTCCGTTACCATCAACGGCATCAATACCGATACCTTCTCTCCTGCCATTGATCCGGCACCGGTCATGGAGGCGCTGTCCCTGTCTGCGGACAGGCACCGTATTGTGTGTGTGTCGCGCATGGATACCGACCGTTCCGAGGCCGCATTGCAGCTGGCGGCGATCGCACCGAAGCTGTATGCGTATGATCCCGACATTGAGGTTTTGCTGGTCGGTGACGGCAATGACTTTGCACGTCTGCGTGCCGCCGCCGATGCCGCAAATGCCGAGGTCGGGCATACGGTCGTCCGTCTGACCGGCGCGCGCACCGATATCAGCGTGCTCATCGCCGCAGGAGACATCTTTGTCGGCGTTTCCCGCGCGGCGCTGGAGGCCATGGCGGTCGCCAAGCCGGTCATTCTCGCCGGTAATCAGGGCTATCTCGGCATCTTCACAAAAGACATGTTTGAGGTGGCCTACGATTCCAATTTCTGCTGCCGCGGAGCTGAGGATACCGCCCCCGACCTGTTGTACCGTGATATAACAGCGCTTCTTTCTATGACGGAGGAGAAGCGGCAGGCGCTCGGACAGGACGGCCGCGCGGTCATCTGTGCACATTATTCCGTATCCCGCATGGCGGATGATTATCTTGCCGTATATGATGCGGTACGCCCCTACAAGCCATTTACGCACGGCGATCTGCTTTTCTGCGGCTATTACGGCTTTGGCAATATGGGCGACGATTCTCTCCTGCGCGCAATCATCGCAAACCTGCGCCGCATCGATCCCGATGCGCGTATGACCGTTATGTCAAGATGCCCTGACAAAACCGCCCGGATGTACGGCACGCACGCCGTCAATCGCTTCAATCCGTTTTCCGTCAT
The DNA here is from genome assembly GCA_017455975.1 of Clostridia bacterium. Classification (GTDB taxonomy): domain Bacteria; phylum Bacillota; class Clostridia; order Oscillospirales; family CAG-272; genus RGIG3925. The sequence continues at coordinate 24,865 of JAFTLK010000065.1, forward strand.
CCGCGCTATGCGGCATGCAAAGGTGCTCATTTTCGGCGGCGGCAATCTGCTGCAGGACGGCTCGTCGGCGCGTTCGCTTTACTATTACACATGGATTCTGAAAACCGCAAAACGGTGCGGATGCCGTATCATGGTCTACGCCAACGGCATCGGTCCTCTGCATCTGGAAAAGAGCAGACGGGCGGCGGCAGATGCGTTGTCGCTGGCAGACATTATCACCCTGCGTGAGCGTGATTCCGTGCACGAATGTGAGGTGCTCGGTGTCCGGTGTGACCGCATCCGTCTGACAGCGGATCCGGCGTTTACGCTGCGTGAGGCCGACCCGTCGTGGGTGTCCGGTCTGTGTGCGCGGTACGGCATGGTGAACGGTAAGCGTTACTTCGTTGTCGCACTGCGCGAATGGAAGAAGGACGAGGAGCGCCGGTGTGCGGCAATGGCCGCTATCTGTGACCGCATGTATGAAGAACACGGGCTCATTCCCGTATTTTTACCGATGCATGAACCGCTCGATATGGAAATCAACCGCGCGGTACAGCTGCGCTGCCGCTGTGAAACGCTGCTGCTGTCCGGTCTGACCGGAGGCGAAATGCTCGGGCTGCTGCGGCGCGTCGAATTTGTTGCGGCGATGCGCCTGCATACGCTGATCTACTCCACCGCTGTCGGTACACCTGCCATCGGACTTGCCTACGACGGCAAGCTCCGTGCATTTATGGAGACAACGGGACAGCCGTATATGCTTGAGGAGCCGGATGAGGCAGCGTTCATGCGCTATGCCGGAGAACTGCTTGTGCAGCGCGATGCGCTGTCCGATGCATTGCTTTCCGCACTTGATACCTACCGTGCGCAGGCGATGCAGGATGCCGCGGACGCGCTGTCGCTTCTGAGGGAATAATTTATGCTGACATTCATCTACGGAAAAAGCGGTACGGGCAAGACCTATGCTGTGACGGAGGAGATCGGGGCACTTCTCACATCCGGTGCCGCCGTGATCCTTTTGTGTCCCGAGCAGGAGGCTGTGATCGCCGAGCGCCGGACAACCGAGCGGTTTTCCGGTGTTATCCCGACCGCGAATCTCGAAATTCTGAACTTTGGCCGCCTGCCGGAACGTGTGTTCCGCGAATACGGCGGTCTGACCGATCAGCTTTTGTCCTCCGGCGGCAGACGTCTGCTGATGCAGCGCGTGCTGTCGGAAACGGCACCGTTTCTGCGTGAATACAGCCGCTGTACAGAAGATCCCGCGATGATCGATCGGCTGCTTGCAGCCATTGCTGAGTTCAAAATGTTCTGCATTCAGCCGGGTCGGCTGGAGGAGGCAGGGAAGACACTGCCGCAGGGGTACCATCGGCTGTCGGACAAGCTGCACGATCTGTCGCTCTTATATGGCGCTTATGAAACGCTTCTGCACAGAGAATATCACGATCCGCAGGACGCACTGTCATCGCTGGACAGTGTGCTTGACGAGACGGACGGAGCTTTTTTTGCAGGGAAGCATATTTTTCTTGACGGCTTCAACGGCTTTACCGCACAGCAGTACCGCATCATTGCACATATGCTCCGTCATGCCGATGCGGTTACGGTCACACTTGGCTGTCCTGCCGATGACGGGGAACCGGAGTGGATGCTGCGCCGTATTTATGAGACGCGCAGAACGCTCCGACATCTGGCAGAAACCTGCGGTACCGGGATCCGTACGCACGCAATGACAGAAAACCGCCGCACCTCCTCCCCCGCGCTGCTCCATCTGACAGAGCATCTGTGGTCGATGGGGACAACGCCGGTGTGTGATGCCGGGGAGGATGTCGCGCTGTTTGCATGCGATAATCCCTTTGACGAAGCGGAGGCGGTTGCACTTGACATCTGCCGCTATATCCGTGCCGGCGGCCGATATCGGGATATCACGGTCATCACGCGCGATCCTGCACGGTACGACGGTATTCTCGATGCGGCATTCGGTGTCTGCGGCATTCCGTGCGATACCGCGCGGCGAACACCCGTCACGGCAAAACCGTTTTTCCGATATCTGCGCCATCTGTTTGCACTGTCGACCTACCGCATGGCGCGTACCGATCTGATCGGAATGATCAAAACCGGGTGCTCCGGCATTCCCGCAGCGGATGCTTTCCATTATGAAAATTACATCACAACATGGAATCTGACCGGCCGGCGTCTGACCCCGGAGGAGCCGCATGTGCTCCATCCGCGCGGCTATATTGAAGAATTTTCGGACGATGACCGCTTGGTACTGGAGGCTGTCAATCGCGTGCGGGGACAGCTCATGGATGAATATGTGCCGTTCCTTGAGGACATCGGCGGGGCGGAATGTACGGTAACCGACACGGCTGCGCGTCTTTATCACTTCTTAACCGAACGCGGGATACCCGCGATGCTCGATGCACATGCGGACGAGGAGGAACACTTCGGTGATCCGGCAGGAGCGGAGGAGACCCGCCAGCTGTGGGATCTCTTTGTCGATGCGCTCGATACGCTTGTATCCATTGCCGGAGATCTTCCGGGCGGTGCGGCCGCATTCTGGCAGTTGTTTTCACTCGTCGTCTCCGATCTTGACATCGGTACCATTCCCGCGCGTGCCGATCAGGTCATGATCGGTGATGCATCGCTGATCCGTGCGGACAGTGCAAAGGTCGTTTACCTGATCGGTGCGGTGGACGGTGTGTTCCCGAAAACACCGGAGGAAGATGCGCTGCTTTCCGACCATGAAAAGAGCATTCTGTCCGGGCTTGGTATCGGGCTCTCGGCCGATACAGCAGCACGTCTGCAGGACGAGCTGTTCCACTTCTGGTTTTCCTGTGCAGCGGCGGAAAAGCGTCTTGTCGTGAGCTGGCCGCGCGCCGATCTGTCGGGCAAGGCATACCGCCCGTCGACCGGGGTAGAGCGTATTCGCCTGCTGTTTCCGAACCTTACACCCATCAGCCCGACCCATCAGCCGCCGCTGCAGCGGCTGTGCTCGAAGAGCGGGGCATTTGAGATGATGGCATATGAAAAGAACACGCCGCTCGGACGTGCGCTGCACGATTATTTTGCGGCAGCGGCCGAGGAGGACAGCGCGCTTGCACGCCGTCTTGCGGCGCTTGCACAGCCGCTGACCCAGCGGAGGTGCCGGCTCAATGAGGAAACACTCGGCATGCTGTTCGGCGACACCGTTTCCATGACGCAGTCGCGTCTGGAACGCTATGTTCTCTGCCATTTCTCCTATTTCTGCGGATATGTGCTGAAGCTGCAGGAGCCGAAGCGCGCATCGTTTGATGCGGCGGACATCGGATCGTTTGTACATGATGTTCTGCGCGGCTTTCTTGAGCTTTACACCACCGATGAAGATCCTGCGCGCTTCACCGATGAGACGGTGCTGTCTGAGACAATGGCATCGCTTGTCAGCCGATATTTGTCCTCGGTCTGCGGTGTGCGCTGGGATACCCATCAGCCGGCGCGGATCCGTCATCTGTTCGACCGTCTGACGCGGTCATCCTCGGTCATTGCACGGAATCTGATGCATGAATTTGCGCAGAGCGACTTTGTACCGCGTGATTTTGAACTTCCGGTCGGTGCCGATGACGGCAGTGCGATTCCCGCGCTGACCATGCGAACGGAGGATGGCGGTCGCGTACGTCTGTACGGTACCATCGACCGTGTGGATACATACGAATCTGACGGCGTGACATATGTGCGCGTCGTTGACTATAAAACTTATGTCAAGCGATTTTCGCTGGACGATGTTGCGGCGGGTATCAATCTGCAGATGCTCCTCTATCTGTTTGCTGTGTGGAAAAACGGCGGCACGCGTTACAGCGGGGAGCTGCGCCCGGCGGGCATCCTTTATATGGGCGCGAGTCCGTCCGAGGTGACGCACAACGGCATTCCGACAAAGGAGGAGGCGCTTGCGGCTGCGGAGAGCAGCATGCCGCGTGCGGGGCTGTTCCTTGATGACCGTGATGTGCTGCAGGCGATGGAGCATGGGCTCGGCGGCAAGTATATTCCCGTGCGTATGAAAAAGGACGGAACGCTGTACCGCGGTGCACCGGTCGAGTCGCTGGAATCGTTCGGTGCGCTGATGCGGCAGGTGGAACAGACCGTATGCGACATTACAATGGAAATGAAGCGCGGCAACGCAGATGCGGTTCCGATTTCAAGGACAAATCCGGAAACAGGACGCGATCCGTGTGCATACTGTAATATGCGGTATGTCTGCCGCAGTTAGGAGGGAGGATCACACTATGTATCAGCTTGATGAAAAATGGACACCTTCACAGCGGGATGCAATCCTCTCCCGCGGCGAGACGCTGCTTGTGTCTGCGGCGGCAGGCTCCGGCAAGACCGCGGTTCTGACGGAACGGATCCTCTCGCGTGTGCTCGACGATGACGGCGCACTCGATCTCTCCGCTGTACTCGTCGTAACCTTTACAAAGGCGGCAGCGGCAGAGCTGCGCGGACGTATCCGTGCGGCGCTGGAACGGGAGCTTGCAAAGGATCCTGCAAACCGCCGTCTGCACACTCAGCTGCTTTCGGTCGGACGCGCGAAGATTTGTACCATCGACAGCTTCTGCCTCGATCTCATCCGTGCGCATTTTGATGATCTTGGTCTGTCTCCGCGTCTGTCGGTCGCCGATGAAGCACAGGCAAAGCTCCTTGCAAAGAATGTGATGAACGGCGTCATTGATGCTTATTTTGACGGCAGTACAGAAAACGAATCCCCCGCGATTGAAGACTTTGGTGCGTTCTGCGATCTGTTCTCCACCTCCCGTAATACAGATACACTCGCCGATGTGTTTCTTTCCATTCGCGAAACGCTCGTCGGCTACACAGAGGGGCTTGCCTGGCTTGACGGTCAGAAAGCTCAGCTGGAAGAGGCTGCCGCGGGTGACTTTCTGTCCTCGGAACCCGGTAAACGGGTGCTTGCATCCCTTGGCAGCTTTGTGCGCGCATATACAGGTCAGTATGACACGCACTGTGCGCTTCTTGCGAGTGATCCCGTTTACATAAAAAACTACGGTGATTGCTTTTTCTATGAAAAAACATGGCTTGCACAGCTGTCATCGCTTCTGTCGGGAGACCCGACCTATGATACCGTGCGTGCACAGTTTTTGTCCTTTGACGCGCCTGCATTGAAATCCGGCATCCGCGGCGACAAAAAGACCGAGGATATCGTTCGTGCCAAGGCGTCGCACGATGCCTTCAATGAACGCAGGCGCGATATACAGGAACGCTTTTTTTCTGTCACGGGTGAGGAACTCGCCGCACTGAATCATCAGCAGGCCGTGGTTCTCGGAAAACTGCGGACACTGTTGTCAGCCTATGAGGACCGTCTGGCGCGAGAGAAAAACAAACGCGGACAGTTGGATTTTTCCGATATGGGGCGGCTTGCACTGCAGCTGCTGTGGGATTTTGATGCCGATGCACCGACCGCGACGGCGCAGGCAGAGGCAATGAAATATGCCGAAATTTATATTGACGAATATCAGGATGTCAGCCCGGTGCAGGATCGCATATTCCGTGCGATTGCGCGGGACGACAACCGCTTCATGGTCGGCGATGCAAAGCAAAGCATTTACGGCTTCCGCGGTGCATCACCGGAGCTGTTTCTCGGCTATCGCAAGACATTTGCGGAGGATCCGACACGCGGCAGAACGATCTTTCTCTCCGACAACTTCCGGTGTGATGCGCAGGTCATTGACGCATCCAATCTGGTGTTTGCCGCACTGTTCGGATGCGGCGCATCGTCTCTGCCGTATACCGACGACGATGCCCTGCGGTATGCCAAGCGGCCGGAGGGTGAGGCACAGCAGACGCAGGTATCGCTGGCGGTGCTGTCCTCTGCAGGAGAGGAGCCGGCAGACGATGCTGAGCCCATGAGCGATGCGGAGGAGCCCGGCGATGCTGCGGATGATACGCCTGTTTATACGGAGGCCGAATATACAGCCGACCGGATCGCCGCACTGCTTCGCTGCGGGCAGAAGCGGGACGGAACCCGCATCCGCCCGCGCGACATTGCGGTGCTTCTGCGCAGTACAAAGGCATCCGCCGAACCGATTGCCAAAGCGCTGGAGGTGCGCGGCATTCCGTGCTTCAACAATGTTTCCCGCGCATTCTTTGAAAATGCGGAGGTCCTGCTCGTTTACTGTCTGCTATCGGTCATAGACAACCCGCAGAAGGATGTCTGTCTTGCCGGTGTGCTGAAAAGTCCGCTGTACCGTGTGACGCTTGATGAACTCATCTATATGCGGCGCACCCATCCGCAGGGCTCGCTCTATGATGCACTGTGTGCATTCACGGAAGAAACCGGATTTGCAAAAGGGCAGTATTTTCTGGAGCGGCTTGCGTACTACCGTCATATCTGTGAGGGTATGCCCGCCGATCGGTTTCTGTGGCAGCTCTATCAGGACACGGGCATGCTGTCGCTGGTTTACGAAAAGGAAAGGCACGAGTTGTTTTCCGAGGCCGTCGACAGCGCACAGATGCGTGCGAATCTGATGATGTTTTACGAATATGCACGGACGTTTGAGAGCAGCGGTTTTCAGGGGCTTTATCCGTTTGTGGCGTTTATCACCTCGGTCATCGAGGAGCGTGCGACCATGCCGCCGGTATTGCTGTCCGGAGAAGATGCGGACGCGGTGCACATCATGACCGTACATCAATCAAAAGGCCTTGAATATCCGGTGTGTTTTCTATGCGGATGCGGCAAGCGTTTCAATGACGCCGATCTGCGTGCGGCAGTACTCATGGATGCTGACGCCGGAATGGCGACGTATCTTGGCGAGGAGAGCGGCTTTGCACGCATCAACCACCCGATGCGCGAATGTGTCCGTGCGGCGATTGCCCACAGGCAGAAGGAAGAAGAAATACGCGTGCTTTATGTCGCGCTGACGCGGGCAAGGGAACAGCTGTATATCTGCGGTACACTGAAGGATGCCGCAGAAACAGCCGGAACGTACCTTGAGGCCGGAGCAAGGGGTGTGACGGCGGAGCTTGTACTGTCGCAGAACAGCACGCTTGCGTGGATGCTGACCGCGCTCGGTGCTGCAGGACAGCGGGATGACGGGCCGATCCGATTGGAATTTCCAACAGCCGGGGCTGTTTGTGATGCCGGTATCGACGACACGGATGCTGATGGACCGGATGCGGCGGAAGATACGGTTTCCTATATGGCTGCAAAAACGGAGATCGCGCGTGTTTTTTCTTTTGCATATCCCGATTCCCACAAGACCGCACTTCCGGCAAAGCTCTCAGTTTCCGAGCTGCTTCGTCAAAAAGAAGCGGCACGCGCAGCGGAGGTTCCCCCGGCCGACCGCTCCGACGGTGAGGCGGTCATGTCAGATAAGGAATACAAAAAGCCGCGGTTTCTGCAGACAGCGGAGGAGGGCGGTGCGACCGCCGCCGAACGCGGTACAGCGACACATCAGTTCATGCAGTTCTGTGATTTCCGGGCACTCGGAGACGGCGGCAATGATGCCGATTCCTGTATTGATGCGGAGATCAGCCGTCTGCGGGACGGGCATTTTCTGTCGGAGGAGACCGTCGGACGTATCGACCGTCGGGCACTTGCGCAGTTTTTGCACAGCCGTTTGTTCCGCCGTCTGCGCTATGCCGATGTGCTGCAGCGTGAGGTGCGCTTCAATCTGTTTGTTTCTGCAAGTGAATTGCCGGGATATAACGGGCGGGAAGAGCGGATCCTTGTGCAGGGTATCATCGACTGCTATTATATCAGTTCTGATGGGCGTGTGGTGCTCGTCGACTACAAAACCGACCATTTCCCGCGCAGCATGCTTTCCGACCGCGGGTCTGTGGAGCGCGTGCTCTGCGAGCGCTACCGTGAGCAGCTGCGGCTTTACCGTGCAGCGGCAGAACAGCTTTTATGCCGCCCGGTGGATGATGTGCGCATCTATTCGTTTGCGCTTGGGGATGATTTTTCGGTGATGTGAAGATATTTTTTCAAAAAAACCGAATATTTGCAGGAAATTCACAAAAAACGTCAAATTCCTCTTGCATTTTCGTCGGAAATCATGTATAATGAGTAAAACAAAGAAACAGATCACGGAGGACTTGATTATGGGAAGAAAACAACTGACGGCAGCAGCGCTGCTTGGCACGGCTGCCTGCGGTTCATCCGGCGACAGTACAACAGTGACCGATGCCGCAGAACAGACAACGGCACCGGCGGAAACCGAGCCTGTTGAGACACGTCTTTATGATGCGGTTCCGGAGGCGGATTTCGGCGGAAAGACCTTTGATATTCTGACCGCCGGCAACTGGAACAACGAATGGACGGAGATTTATGACTTCCAGGCAGAGGAAGAAAACGGCGAGCCGATCAATGATGCCGTCTTCAAGCGGAATCTTGCCGTCGAGGAGCGCTTCAATGTTGAGATCGTCGAGATCAACCACATGGGCAATGACAAGGGTGGTACCGGCAAGGGTGCAAAGTTCATCGAAAAGAGTGTTATGGCCTCCGACCTTGCATACGATGCCTCTCTGATGGGGGCATATGACGTTTCGACGCTGTCCTACAACAACTATCTGCTCGATCTGGCATCCGAGGTGCCGCATATCGATCTTACCCGGCCTTGGTGGGATCAGAAAGCAAACAGTGACCTGCCGATGAAGGGCAGAATGTACTACACGACAGGTGACATTTCCACCATCGATAACGACTGTACCTTCTGCATCCTGTTCAACAAGAACCTGCTCGGTACCTATGATATGGAAGATCCGTATCAGCTCGTCCGTGACGGAAAGTGGACACTGGACAAGTTCATCGAAATGGCTTCGCAGGTATCGCAGGATATGAACGGTGACTCCAAGTATGACGAAAATGACCTATACGGCTTCTGTATCTGGCAGGACTCTATGATGGGTATGGTCAATGCGGCAGGCGAGAAGTTCTGTACCGTCAACGAACAGGGTGACCTTGAGCTTACGCTGAACACCGAACGCACACAGAATATGATCGAGCGCTATATGGAGCTTGCTTTTGACCGCACGATCTCGTTCTCGATCTTCCATTCCGGTGACTTGATCGAGACGATGTTTGCAAATGACCAGGTGCTGTTCTACTCCCGCTATCTGTGTATCATCAAGAAGTACCGTGATATGGATACAGACTTCGGTGTTCTTCCGTACCCGAAATTTGATGAAGCGCAGAAGGAATATTATCACACCGTTGCACCCTACGGCTGTTCGTTCATCTGTGTTCCTGCCGTAGTTGAGGATGTCGAAATGACCGGATCCGTGCTGGAGGCTATGGCATGTGAGTCGATGTATACCGTCACCCCGGCATACTATGATATTACGCTTGAGGGTAAGCAGCTGCGCGACGACGAATCTGCGGAAATGCTTGATATCATCCTCGGCAGCCGCGTCTTTGACCTCGGTCAGTTCTATCAGGTCGGTACGCTGAATGAGCAGATCATGAATCTGTTCCGCAACAACAAAAAGGAATTCGTCTCTATGTGCGAAAAGTTTGCAAAGAAAGCGACAAACGATCTTGCAAAGATCAACGAAGCATTTGATGCAATGGAATAATGGCAAAAAAATAATGAACCGGATCCTACATTATGTGGGGTCCGGTTCGATCTTTTGAGAATCCTTTTTTGGTACTGCAGCAAGTGCACGTCTGCACGGGTCACAGGTTCCGTAGAGCACGGTCTTGGCGTAGTCGACGGTAAAGCTGTGTTGGATGCCGAGGTGCGCGGTCAGCTCATCGAGGTGATCGCATTCGATGTGATAAAGTGTTCCGCAGACCACACATTTGAGGTGGAAGTGCGCATGGCACTGCATGCCGTCACCGCCTGCGTACTGATAGCATGCCCCCTCACCCGGAGAGGCCGTAAAACGGCGGACAACACCGGCATCGACGAGCATGTCAAGTGCTCGGTAGACCGTGGATTTGCCGACGGATACGCCGTGTGCGTGCAGGGCATCACACAGCTCCTCCGCCGTCAGATGTGCGTGCGGATGCGTTTTCAGATACTGCAGGATCGCCGCACGCTGTCGGGTGCGGTAGCTGCCCGTGCCGCTCAAGAGCCGCTGACCTCGATGTCAACGACGAGCCATTCCGTTTCAAGATTGACAGAACGGACGAGAATATCGGAGCCGACGCCGATGTAGTCGGAGCCGCCGACCATGAAGCCGTCCTCTGTGTTGAGACCCTCTACCTCAATTTCGCAGAGAACGTCGACGCGGTCGAGATATGCGGTTTCAACGATGGTACCGTCATGGCGGAAATTGCGGATGGTGGCAGGCTTGGTCTCAAAGGATTTGAGCGTACCGATCTTGTCGCCGCTTCTCTGATAGTAGTATTCGTCGCCTTCGATCATATGCACAACATTGTCCTCCAATAGACCGCGGACCATAACGGTGACCGTGGCCTTGCTGTTGCTTGCAATCACGTTTTCGCGGAGGCTATAGCGCAGTGCAATACCGACGATGCAGGCAAGCACGGTGAGGATCAGTGCGAAGTCGATGATGTTGAAGCGATGCTTCTTCTGGGTGTTTGTTTTCATGATGCCCCTCCTTTATTCTGCGGGAAGCTCACGGACCTCGGTGACATAGCCGAAGCCAATGAATGTCGGCGTGCGGAAGTGTACCTCCGCACCGACGGAAACGCGGACATTGTTGATCATATAGGACGATTCCGTTTTGTTCGCATCTGCACGGAACGTGAATTCCGCGAGATACAGGTCTTCATATTCGCCGTGCAGGGTTGTTTCCGTGGTGTGGTCGAAAGCGTCATAGGTAGCCGGCTTCATCGTGAGCGAGACGACCTCACCGATCTCACCGAGACGGATGGTATCGATGACAGTCTGTCCGGCTTCCGCACGGACATTCATTTCTTCCGGAAGATCGCGGACGAGGACGGTATATTCAATGACGGTGCTGTTTTCCGGTGTTCTGCTGTTTTGGTAGACAACAAATGCGGCGCCGCCGGCAATGATAAGGACGGCGAGTACGATGAGCAGCAGATCAAAGAAGTTCAGCCGATGTGCTTTTTTAGTTGTTTGTGTATTCATTTCGTTTCCTTTCTCCGGTTGGATCAGTTCCGGTCGGATGGTTTCTGACCGAACAGCGGATTTGCGGTTGGGGCGGAGAGTGTCAGTTCTGCGGCTGTGATGCCGTGTTCACTGTTGTGCTGCAGGGTGTTGCGGTTTTCGGACAAGCTTGTCCGGACGGATGCCACGGTCAGACCGACCAACGGCCAGAAGACCAGATACACACGGTAATTGTACCAGATATAGTCCGTCATCCCCTGTGCCAGCACTGCCAGAAGTCCGCAGAACAGCGCGGCGGTATACAGGCGGGGCTTTTCGGGGAGAGGCTTTGCGTAGAAGGTAAAGACGTGGCGGGCGAATGTGAACAGGAAGATCAGGAATAAAATCAATCCGAAAATGCCGGTTTCCACAAGAATCTGCAGATACAGATTATGGCTGTGCGGCGCGGATTCGATGCCGGAGAGGGAGTAGCGCGGATACACTTCACCGAAGACCTCAACACCGACACCGATGCCGCCGAGGAAATGCTCGCGCAGCATATTGAACGTACCCTCCCAGATATGAACACGGTAGGAGGTGGAGGTGTCGCCGAGATTGCCGATGGACAAAAAGCGATTGAGGATCGACTGCGGCAGGACAAATGGCAGGAATGGGATCGCAAGAATGCCGAACAGACCTGCAACGAGGACTTTTTTGGAGTACATCAACAAAAACAGCATCATTGCAAGCAGGATGCCGAGCCATGCACCGCGCGACCACGTGAAGATCAGACACGCGCCGAGGATGCCGCCTGCGAACAGGAAGACGAGGCGTTGGGAGGCTAATTTTGCCGTGAGGAAGCCTGCGGCGGCGATCGGCAGGATCATGATGAGATATTCGGCGAGGACATTGGGGTTTTCCAGCGTCGAGACAACGCGTCCTGTAATGTCCTCAAACATTTCGGTGTCCTGCCATGTGGTATCTGCCTTGACAAAGAAGTTCTGATATACGCCGTACAGTGCGACCAGCACAGAGGAGGAGAGCACTGAAAAATAGCAGCGGATGACCCAATCGGAGGAGCGGATCAGATTGACGACCAGGAAGTATCCGCTCATGAAGCAGAGGAAGACCATGACCGGGAAGACCGAATCGGCGGGCGAGGCGGAGACGATACCGGCAAAGAGGAATACTATGGCAAAGAGCAGAACTGTGACATCCATCCATTCCAGACGGATGACGCGTTTTCCGCGGAAAAACTTGACAAAGAAGCTGACAAGCAGGAACATCATGCAGGCGATCAGCACCTTGGTTGGCAGAAACGGTGCGGCGAACAGAACCGCGACGACACCGAATTCCGGGATCTTGTAAACGATCAGTGCGGCGAGCAGGGCAATACAGCCGATGACGACCCACAGTGCGCTGAGATACAGGGATAACAGGCCAAGCAGTGCACCGATAACGGCGGCAATCCACGTTTTGCCTTTGGTTTTCGGCAGTGCGCGGAAGTACTCTTCATTGGCACCGGCCACGCGGAACAGCAGAAACGAGGTCAGGGTACTGCGGCAGATCGCATCCGACAGATGTGCATTGGAGGCGACAAGGCAAATACCGATGAGCAGGAGTGCTGCGGCGATGAGAAGATCGGTCGCAGAGGGCTCTCTGCCGCCGGCATACCGAAGTACATAGGAAATGCATGAAAACAGACTGAAAAACAGAACGGTCAGACCGTACGTGCCAAGCGACATTCCCGCGAGTGCATCGAGCATCCGACGGATGGCATTCAGAATGACGCTGTTGTCAAACTGTCCGGCAACGGTAAAGCGCAGCGGGCGCAGAAAACGGTCGGTAAACGACAGCTTTCCGCGCAGGAGGGCGAGGAATCCGTTCTGCATCGCGGCATTGGTTTTATCGTAGCCGCAGAAGAACTGTCCGACGGCACTTTCACGCACACTCTGATACAGAAAGGTCGCGATTCTGTAGAACAGCGGCAGAATCAGACTGTGTGAGACGAGTGATGAAAACGACGGACGTTTTTGGGGTTTGTTTTTCAATCGGTTCAACTCCTTTTTTGGGAATGGAATATCAGGTAAAGCGGACACGCAGCAGCTTCAGACCTGCCAGATACAGGGCGGCTGCCGGTGCAAATGTCACGGCACATACGGTCAGATTTGTCAGGAATGACGGTGTGACGCTGCCGTCGGACAAAATTGCATGGATGCCGATCATGACGCCGTATGCGGCGGCGGACAAAAGAAGCAGCTTCGCAGCATTTGAAAAGAAGGTGCGGCTGCATACATCGGGTGATGCACGGAGAAGTGCCGCAAACAGCACCAGTGCGCAGACCCACAGACCGAGCGTATTGCCGATGGCAATGGTACCGACACCGAGCGTGTCCCCGCAGAGACGCACCAGCAGCGCTGTGGAAATCACGTTGACGGCGGCACCGGAGAGGGATGCGGTCATCGGTGTTCCGGTCGACATTTTTGCATACATGATACGTGAGAGGATTTCCGTCAGACAGAACGCCGGCATACCGAGCGCAAGATAAACAAGTGTCTGTGCGGTAAGGCGTGTGTCATCCTCTGTGAACGCACCGCGGAAGTAAATCAGCGCGGTTCCCTCCTGTGACAGCACCAGAACTGCTGCCATAATCGGCAGTACGATGGCGAGTGCGGACAGGATACCGGCGCGTGCGGTTGACGAGAAAGCACTGCGGTCGCCTGTGACATTCTGCCGGGAAAGCCGCGGGAACATGAAATTGCAGATGCCGTAGGTCAGAATGCCGGTCAGGATGTTGTTGATGTTGATGGCGTATTCAAAGACGGAGAGTGCTCCGGGGACCGTCAGCTGTGCCGCAAAATGGGTACCGGTCAGCATCCCGATGGGTGCAAGCCACGAACCGATCATGATCGGCGGTGTCATCTTCAGCGCCTGTCTGAGTGCCGGATTGCGAAAATCCAGTACCGCGCGGAACGGGAAGTGCATCCGCAGCAGCGGAACCAGCAGCGTGAAGAACTGCAATGCCCATGCAATCAGATATGCCACGGCAAGTCCGTAGATGCCTGCGTCCCCGAGCGGTTCATTGATGAACAAAAAGTACAGGATGACACCCGCATTGGAGATAGCGGAGATCATCGACGGCAGGAAAAACCGTTCCTTGGATTGCAGAATACCGACCAGCGTATAAGCCGCCCCGGTGAACAGGATCATCGGAAACAGAATGCGCAGAAGTGAGACGGCAAGGGCAGAGGTCTGCGAATCCAGACCCGGAGCAATCACATAAAGGATCGGACGCGCAAAAATCATGCCGAGGAGGGCAAGAATTCCGGTCAGGAGCAGAATGAAATTCAGAAAAACACAGGCAAAGGTATCGGCGTCACGTTCGGCTGCGGCTTTGTCCTCGCGGTCGGCGAAGCTGTTGTAGACCGGAATGAAGCAGCCGAGAATGGCTGCGGAAAACAGCAGGTCAAAGAACGACAGCGGAATGCGCGATGCGGCGGAAAACGCATTTGCCTGCCAGCCGGTGCTGTAAACCGATGCCATGAACATGGAACGCACCATGCCCAGACCCTTGGACAGGATCATTGCCGCAACCATCGAAAGAACCGTCAGAACCGCATTCTTTTTCGTATCCGGGCGGCTCATGTGATCGGATCCTTTTTGCCGTTCTTCTGTTCCGGCTGTTTTGTCAGGTGTGTACCGTAGGTTTCGGAACGGCGGAATTCATAGGGGGGGATTCCGTTTTCCAGCAAATCGGGACGCTTTTGTTTTGTGCGTTCCACAGAAGCATCATAACGCCAGCGTGCGACCTTTTCGTGATCACCGGAAAGAAGCACATCGGGAATGCGCTTGCCGTGGAATTCGACCGGCCGTGTATACTGCGGATATTCGAGAAGTCCGGAGGAGATGGATTCCTCCTCATAGCATTCGGGCGAGGCCAGAACCCCATCGATCATTCGCGCGACACAATCGACCACGATGCACGCGGGGATCTCACCGCCGGTCAGCACATAGTCGCCGATGGAGATCTCCTCGTCGACAATTTCCTCCAGCACACGCTCGTCGATGCCTTCGTAATGCCCGCAGAGAAAGACGAGGTTATCGTAGGTGAGCAGCTCCCGCGCTTTTTCCTGCGTAAAGACCTTGCCCTGCGGCGACATGTAAATGACACGGCGGCGGGTATCGGGCTTGTCCGACTGCGCATCGACAATGCCCTTATAGCAATTATAAACGGCAGGTGCTGCAAGGAGCATTCCTTTTCCGCCGCCGGCAGGCGTTCCGTCGACACGCCGCCATTTGTCCGGGGACCAGTCGCGGATATCGTGCGTGCGGATGTCGATATAACCGGCTGCTGCTGCCCGACCGATGATGCTTGCACCGAGAACCGTATCAACCAGCTCCGGAAACAGCGTCATAATGTCAAATCTCACGTTGCTTCCTCCTCATTGGGTTCGGGTCCGTCTTTCTTTCCGTCGTTCCAGACAGCTTCCGTGAACATGCCCGGGATCGGACGGACGTAAATACCGGTCGGGGGATCGAGCTTTACAAGAAACTGCCTGACGGCCGGGATATAGACGGGTCCTTTTTTGGTGCGCACCTCGTAAAGGTCGTTGGCGGGATTTTCGATGATATTGGAGAGCATGCCGTATTTCACGCCTGTATCAGCATCAAGGACCGGGGTGCCGATCAGATCGGCAATGAAAAAGTCACCGTCGGCAAGCGGAATATCCTCGCGCGCGGCATACAGCACGCGTTCCTTATATTTTGCACCTTCCTCCGGGTTTTCAACGCCCACAATCTTCAAAAGGCAGAAGCGGCCGTGCATACGGACATCGGAGATGGTGACGGAGGCTTTGCCCGCATCGTCGAGATACAGGGTTTTGATCTTTTTGAGTGTATCGGGGGAATCGCACCACAGATCGAGCTTGAGGTCGCCGCGGATGCCGTGGGTATTGATGATCTTTGCAATTTCAAGATATTGTTTCATGAACATCTTTCCTTTACAGTTCGGTTATCGGTTATCTCCATATATTATATCACACAGCTGCGTCATTTGTATGAAATAATTGTGAACATTGGAAAAACATAGCTTTGGGAATGCAGAATTATCGTACGGCATCAGGAGCATTTGCAGCCGCATTCCGACCGGATGCGAAAAATTTTGAAATTATTCTGACAAAATTATGAAAAACCCTTGACAGAAAGACAATTTTACGCTATAATATTACTGTGATGCAATGTCATCAAATGCATTGCTGTTGCGAGGGGAGGGATTACAGATGGCAGAGGTCAGAGTGAAGGAAAATGAAACACTGGACAGCGCGCTGCGCCGTTTCAAGAGACAGTGTGCAAGATCCGGCGTACTCACCGAGCTTCGCAAGAGAGAGCATTACGAAAAGCCCAGCGTAAAGCGTAAGAAGAAGTCTGAAGCTGCAAGAAAGCGCAAGTACAAGGGTTAATCGTAGATGATCTCCCGAAGATCTGATTGCGAAACAACAAATCAGGAGCTGTTATAAACGGCTCCTTTTTGTTTTGCCCAAAAATGATGGGTCTGCTGCCAATGGATGTGCGGCAGACCCATTGTTTGAATCAGTTGTCAAGATAGTATGCGAGGAGGGCGGCAGCGCGGTCGTCGTCAATGACTTCCTTTGTCAGAACAAACTCGTCAATGACCGCTGACAGCTGTGTCGGATGGGCGCGTGTACCGTCCTGACCGACGGTGAAGGGAAGTGCGCTCAGGCTGACATCCTTGAGTGCGGCGGGCAGCGGTCTGCGTGCGGCACACTTGAAGTCGAGATATATTGCTGATTCCTGTTTTTCGCGGTCGAATGAGACGATGATGTGCATCCAGCCGTCGGTATAGTCCATCGGAAGCGGAACCTCGTATCCCCAATCGTCCTCGCCCCAGCCAAAGGAAAGGCGCAGCAGATGCGGGCGGATAAAGAAGCAGAAGCCGGGATTTTTTCCGGAAGCACGGTCTTTGTTTGCGAAAATGGACGGGTCGCCCGCAATGCCGCCGGTCTTGAACCAGAAGGACGCCGAGAAGGAATCACCTCCGACCTCGACAGCATCGAGCGTCAGACAGCCGTCATCGAGCTTATAGCCGGTACCGAGGAAGCCGTTCGGGTAATACTGCTTGCCGTACGCCGTGACCGGGGTTTTGCAGAGCGCGTCGCTGTAATCGGTGTTTTCAAAGGGCAGATAAGCGCAGAGCTTCTCTGCATCAAAAAGGGACGTGACAGGCTGTGCCGGGAGGGACTTTGCGTCGGTGGTGCGGTGTGCTGTGACGACGGGGAGCTTTGTGAAGACGGGACGTTCGCCGTCGGTGAAGTCTGCAAACAGATTGTCGGGGACACGCGCCGTCCATGTTGCGGGCTGTTCCACACCGAGTGCGTAGAGACAGACAGCGGCGTTGTCGCGGATGACCATGTCGCCGATGGTCCCGGGCTTGACGGTCTTGCCTGCCGCACCCCAGAAGACGATCTTTTCCTCATCGGTCGTACCGCCGTGGCTGTGACCGAAGCCGCCGTGGTCAGCCGTGACAATGAACAGCGTGTCGTCGATGAAGCCGCGCTTGACGTACATATCGTGAATCCGTCCGATCAGCCCGTCGGTGACGGTAATGCGGTCAAGGTGTTCTTTTGTGCCGTAGCCGTGACCGTGACCTGCACCGTCAACCCAGTCAAACTGGACAAACAGCATCGCGGGATCGTGGTCTTCGAGATACGCACAGATTTTGTCGGTCAGCTCATCGTCGCCGGCTGTGTCTTCATAGACACCGAGGTCGTTTTCGATGATGCCGTAGTTGATCGGATTCCAGCAGCAGAACGAGGCCAGCTCGGCATCCGGGTACGCCGCACGGATTTCGCGGAACAGAGAGGGGAACGGGGAATCGGTGTCATAGGGAATCGAGGATACGATGCCGTTGGTGCGGCGATGGACTTCCGGCGTGACGCCGAGCAGCATCGAGCCCCAGCACTCCGCGGAAATCGTCGGAATCGAGGTCAGAACGTTGTAGTTTGTCGCACCGTTTGCAAAAATTCGGTCCATATTCGGTGTATCGGTCTTGGAGAAGAAATTGCCTGCGCCGTCAACGCCGAGGACGACGACGTGCTTGTAGATGTAGCCGTTGTTTTTCATGATGGTATTCCTTTCGTTCTGTGTTACAGTTCGATGATGTGGTCGCCTTCCTGCATCAGATAGTGACGCTTGATGCCGCCGATCTCACTCATCCAGCCGCGGACGATGACGGTCTTGAACTGATTGGTGTCATAACCGCCGGGACCCATGTTGTCCCAGAGCCACGTCGGTGTGCACCACAAACAGTAGGACGGTTTGATCGCTTCGTATACCTCACGGGAAACGCCGTTCTGTCCGTGATGTGCCATCTGGACATAATCGGCTTTGATGAGTGCCGGATCGGTGTCACGGAGAAGCTGTTTTCCGCCGGCAACGCCGAGGTCGCCGAGAAAGAGCAGGGAGGTTTCACCGACAGTCACGCGGTAAACGAGCGAGGAGTCATTGATGTTATTGCACAGCTCCTCATGCGGGTCGCGCAGCACACGGACGGAGAATCCGTCATAATCATGGATATCGCCGCACTTCGGGGTGATGACGGGAATTGCTTTTGCCGCGAGTGTGTCCATGACCCAGGCACGGACAGCGGATGAGGTAACCTTTCCCTGCATCGGTTCCCACGCATCGATCAGCTCACCGACGGGGAAATTGCAGCAGACGCGGTCGACCCGGATGTCGGGATGGTCTTCTGCGATCTTGGTCATCGCGCTGACATGGTCATCGTGAATGTGTGTCAGATACCAGCAGTCCACGTGACCGCCGAGGTTTTTCAGATAGTTGTACAGATAGTCTTCCTCAGTCGGGAATCCTCCGTCGATGACGATGGTGGAGGTTTCAGACTGTAAGATAAAGGATGTGTTGATCGTATCCGTCACGGAATGGAGCATATGGAGCTTTGGCATGAGAGGTTCCTCCTTGGATGATTTGGTTACTTATATTTTACATCAAAATCGGATTTTGTCAAGGGGAATGCATAAATTTCCTCGCGGAACGAAAAAAACCGCCGTATACCAGCACGACGGTTTCACAGGGATCGTATTATTTTGAAAACTTTTCCTTGAGTTCGACGATTTCGATCTGTCCTGTCAGAATATCCTTGTACTGCAGGGTATGGCAGAGCGGTGTGCCGGTTGTACATTCCTCGAGCCGGAAGACGTGCGGATAAATGCCGCAGAGCTTCGCCGGGGAATGGTGCAGATCGATCTTCGGGTGTGTCATCTGAAAATTGACATGAACCTCGGGGTTGGTTTGGTACAGTATGCGGAGCTTGTACTTGATGATATCGAGTGCGTCCATGAAAAATCCTCCATTATCTGTGATACGGAGTCTTTTTCGGAGAGAAAGCTGCCTGAAAACTGCGCCGGATGGAGTCCGACAACGATATTATACCACAAAACCGGGGAAAAGTCAAAGGAGGTTTTGAATAAATTTTATTGAACATTATATGTTAATGCAACACAATCAGATTCAATATTTGCGTTTTGCCCTCCTGTCATGGTAACCTTAATGGTATAAGTACCGGAAGAAGCAGCCGTATATCTGATTAGCTCTACATTTGATTTTGTTCCTAACATGGATTTTGCAACTCTCGTACCAGATGAATTGAATATTTCCAAATTAAAGTCGGTAATACCTTTCATTAACTTTCGTTTATAACAATCACGTTTTTATAAAGCTCGGAGTACACTGTGTTTATCGAATGATCTTCGTAAACAAACAACAAATGATACTGTCCCGGATTGAATTTTTGTGGGATGGATTCCTTCAGAATGGATCCAATTTCATCTTTGATTCGAGAACGGATATATCCCGGTGTGAAAAAGTGATCGGCAATACTTTCCTTGCCACAGATAATTTCTGTATATTCAAATCCATCGGAGGTAGCAATAGGGTAGGACAATTCCTCGTATTGCCCGTTTTCAAGCTCTCTGATGAGATAGCATGATGCAAAATATCTGCAAAGATCTGCTGTGAACAGTTCACCGTTGTTGATCAGAGAGGCTCTGATCACGATCGTTTCATCGGCGGAAAATTCGCTTTTTTCCATACGCGCGATAAATCGGAACGGTGCGGTGCTGTCGGGGGCAGATTGCACGACAACGGGCAGCTCGCTCGGCATCCACTGGCTGGCTTGGAATGTGAACGGTACAGAACTGTCATTTGTGGTATCCACAGCTTCTGTTTGCTCGGTTATTTCGGTTGCTTCTGTTGTTTCCGGTTCCGTGACCATTTCCGTGACAGGAGATGTGACCGGCTCTGTACTGCAAAGGGTATCGCCGCTGTCAACAGATGCGGTATCCTTTGCACAGCCGACCAGCAGAAACAACACCAGTGCGAGGATAAAATACAGTTTTTTCATAGTTTAATAAAGATCACGCCGAGGAGAGTTCCCCGGCGTGATGATAACAGGTTCTTAATACTTCTTGTACATCGGACCGTAAGCTGCGCAAGCGCGGTAGTCCTGGCCTTCCTTGTCCATACCGAATGCATTCCATGCAGCGGGACGGAAGATCTGTTCTTCGGGAACGTTGTGCATACAGACCGGAATTCTGAGGATGGAGCAGAGGGTGATGAGGTCCGCACCGATGTGACCGTAGGAGATCGCACCGTGGTTTGCACCCCAGTTCATCATAACTTCATACGCAGTCTTGAAGGGAGAGCCGTCCTTGCCGTCGCAGCGCGGTGCAAACCATGTGCACGGCCATGTCGGGTTGGTGCGTTCCATCAGCTTGTCGTTGACTTCCTCGGGCAGGTTGACCGTCCAGCCTTCTGCGATCTGCAGAACCGGACCGAGACCCTTGACAAGATTCAGACGGATCATCGTGCAGGGCATTTCCGCAAAGGTGTTGAAGTGAGAGGAGAATCCGCCGCCGCGGAAGTTGTCAAAACCGGCTTCGCACCAGACGGTAGCGTCGGTCATCTTCTTGATATCTTCTTCGGTGACTTCCCACCAACGCTTCATGACAGCGTTGCCGTTCTCGTCGGTGCAGACACCGGATGCGTCCAGACAAGCCGCGCCGGAGTTGAGCAGGTGGATGATACCGTTGGATTCCGCAGCCTTGCCTTCCAGCTTGTAGCCGGTGACGCGCTCGGTTGCTTCACCCGACCAGTAGGTACGGACGTCAGCGAAGATCTGTGCGCGATGGGTGAGCAGACGCATCATCAGCATACCCATGCCGTTGAGGACATCGTTTTCGGTTGCGAGGGTGTACGGCTCGCGTGCGCCTTCGTAGTCGAACGTGGAGGAGAGCAGTGCTTCGGGATAGTCACAGTTCGGCCAATGGTCTGTCCACTGACGCTGACCCTGGAAGCCGCCCGCGATGTCGTTGTGACCGACCTTTTCATCGACAAATGCGTCGGGGAGCTTGTCGTTGCAGCACATCAGATCCTTGATGATGCAGTACATCTTGACGGTGAATTCCCACTGCTTTTCCTTTTCTTCGTCCGTGAACTTGATGCGGCGGTTCTCGCCGAGGAATTCGACGGATTCGGGGTTGTCGTCGCGGCCTTCCTTACAGTGTTCCTTTGTCCATGCGAGTGCTTTCTGGTATGCTTCTTCGTCATAGATGCCTTCTTCCATACGGCGGAGGATTTCAACCTCGTCGACGGATTCGACACGCATACCGAAGTATGCTTCCATCATGTCCTGATCGATGATGGAGCCTGCGATACCCATACACTGGGAACCGATCTGCAGATAGGACTTGCCGCGCATGGTCGCAGCCGCAATTGCGGTACGGCCGAAGCGGAGGAGCTTTTCTTTAACATCTTCGGGGATATCGGTGATCTGGTCGAGATCCTGAACCTCATGACCGTAGATGCCGAATGCCGGCAGCCCCTTCTGTGCGTGACCGGCAAGCACTGCTGCCAGATAAACCGCACCGGGACGTTCGGTACCGTTGAAGCCCCAGACACCCTTGATGGTCATGGGATCCATATCCATCGTTTCGGAGCCGTAGCACCAGCAGGGAGTGACGGACAGCGTGATGTCAACGCCTGCCTTCTTGAACTTGTCTGCGCAAGCTGCCGCTTCCGGAACACGGCCGATACAGGTATCAGCCAGAATGACCTTGACGGGGTCACCGTTGGAGTAGCAGAGGTTTTCCTCAAACAGCTTCTTTGCTGCGTTTGCCATTGCCCAGACCTGCGGTTCGAGCGATTCGCGCAGCATCATCGGTCCGCGGCGGCCGTCTACGATGGGACGGATGCCGATGACGGGATATTCGCCTGCATATCTTTTCACTGCCATAATATTGCTTCCTTTCTGAAATGCAAATTTATTTTGAATAATATCATTATATACTTGAAAATGCGAAAATACTTGTGTTATAATAGAACAAAGTATAACGATTTTAAGATATCGGCAATCTCTGTGCCGGGAGAGGAAAAAATGAGCTATAATGAGCTGAAGCAGCACGGAACGGCGTCGTTTCCGTTCGGTCTTTACCGCATCGATCACACCCATCCGAAATACGAAATGCAGCACCATTGGCATGCCGAGCATGAGTTGATCCGCGTGCTGTCAGGGGTACTTCATATCACGCTGAACAACCGTCCGATCACCGCTCAGGCGGGTGATCTTCTCTATATCAACAGCGAGGTCGTACACGGTGCTGTCCCCGAGAACTGTGTGTATGAATGCATTGTCTATACGCCGCAGTTTTTGTCGATGCCGCAGAGTGACTTTTTCGACGGGCTGATCGGGCATACGCTGTATATCAATGATTATTTCCCGCACACCGACCGTACCGCCGACGGTCTGCGCGACATCACGGATTCTGTGTTTCTTGCGCTCCGCGAGGACGGCGAAGGTGCACGCTACAATGTAGTCGGCGGTTTTTACAGGATGCTTGGCTGGATCTGCGGGCATCATGCGTATACCGGGTCACTGTCGATGCAGAACGGAGGCTCACGAGACGAAAAAAATGTCCAGAAGCTCAAGCATGTGCTGTCCTTTATCCGCGGCGCGTATGACCGTCCGATCACGCTGGATGATATGGCAGCGGCGGCCGGTATGTCTCCGCAGTACTTCTGCACGTTCTTCAAGCAGATGACTGATAAAACGCCGCTTGCCTATGTCAATGCCTACCGCATTGAGCGCGCCAGCCGCAAGCTGCTGGGTACCGATCTGTCCGTGACGGACATTGCCTATTCCTGCGGGTTCAACGACCTTTCATACTTTATCAAGACTTTCAAGGCGGAAAAGGGTATGACGCCGCGTGCGTTTCGGCGCGGGGAGACGGAAAGTGCCGGAAAATGACAGATTTTTCCGCGTCTTCAAGAAAAGTTCACATATATTTCATAAGGAAGACATGGGAGGGTGTTACAATATAATTATGAACATAGACAAAAATCCGACAAAGTTAACAATTTAACAAGCGGATAACAATACATCATACGGAGGTACGAATTATGTCTACAAAGATTCTCGTCATTGATGACGATACCAACATCTGCGAGATGCTGCGGGTGTATCTGGAAAACGAAGGCTACGAGGTCAAGACAGCTAACGACGGTGCGGAGGGTGTTGCTTACTTCAAGATGTACGAGCCGGATCTCGTCCTGCTCGACATCATGCTTCCCCGCAAGGACGGCTGGCAGGTCTGCCGCGAGATCCGCGAGGTTTCCAATAAGCCCATCATCATGGTCACCGCAAAGGGTGAGGTCTTTGACAAGGTGCTCGGCTTTGAGCTGGGTGCGGACGACTTCATGGTCAAGCCCCTGGAAATGAAGGAGCTTTCCGTCCGTGTCAAGGCAATGCTGCGCCGCTGCCAGACGCACGACGCGACCGCAGACGAAGAAACGGTCAAGTTTGACAACATTGAGATCTCCCGTCTCAAATATGAGCTGAAGATCAAGGGCAAGTCCGTCGATATTCCCCCCAAGGAGCTGGAGCTGCTTTACTTCCTCGCATCCAACTATAACCGTGTGTTCACGCGCGATCAGCTGCTGGACAAGGTCTGGGGCTTCGATTACCTCGGTGACTCCAGAACCGTTGACGTGCATGTCAAGCGTCTGAGAGAAAAGCTTGAGGGCGTTTCCGACAAGTGGGTGCTCAAGACCGTCTGGGGCGTCGGCTATAAATTTGAACTTCTGCAGTAATCAACCGGATACAAGATTATGCTGAAAAGCGTATTTTCAAAATATCTGCTGGCATTTCTGCTGATTATCACCGTCAGCTTCTTTGTGCTGGCAGGTGTGATCTGCTCGATGTTCACCTCCTATTCCGCGGATGCCAAGCGTGCGGCGGTGGAGGAAGGCGCTGCGGCAGTCGCCGACTTTCTCGGAGACAGCTTCCGTGAAGGCTATGCCGATTCCTTTTCTCATTATGTCTATCTGCACCGTGATATGCTGCGCGGATCGCTCGATCTGCTTTCCGCAAACGAGGAGCAGATCATGGTGCTTGTCACCGATGCGGACGGTGCGGTTCTGCTGACGGATGCCGGTAATGAGCGCTTTGTCTCATGCCGGATCCCTGATGACGTCATGAACGCCGTCGGACAGGCCGCAGAGGAACCGATGACGGAGCTGACCGACCTTGGTCTCCTCGATGCATCGTATCTTGTCAGCGCACTGCCGCTGTACGGCGAGGTCATAGAGAAAACGGATGCAGCGCTCATCGGCGGGGTGTTCGTATGTTCCCCCTCCGGTACGATCACCGGGCTTGTCGAATCCATGCTGAAAACGATCCTCATCTCCTGTATGTGGGTCATGATCGCGGCGATGCTGATCGTTTACTTCATCAGTGAGAAAATTTCATCTCCGCTGAAGGAAATGAGCCGTGCGGCAAAGCAGTACGCAGCCGGAAAATTCGATGTTCGTGTTCCGGTCAAGGGCTCGGACGAGGTTGCAGAGCTGGCGATGGCGTTCAACAACATGGCAAATTCGCTTGCCACGGTTGAAGATCAGCGCCGGTCGTTCCTTGCAAATGTCTCGCATGATCTGCGTACGCCGATGACAACAATTGCCGGATTCATCGACGGTATCCTCGACGGTGCGATTCCGCCGGAGAAGCAGCCGTATTACCTGGAGCTGATTGCAGGTGAAGTGCGCCGTCTGTCCCGACTCGTTGCATCTCTGCTCGATATTTCCCGGATTCAGGCAGGCGACCGCAAGTTCACGATGACCGCGTTCGATATCTGTGAGATGGCGCGTCAGATTCTGATCTCGTTTGAACAGCGCATTGACGAAAAGCAGCTGAACATTGAGTTTGAATGTGACCGTGACAATATGACGGTGTATGCCGACCGCGATGCCATTCATCAGGTGCTTTACAACATCTGCGACAATGCCGTGAAGTTTTCCAATCCCGGCGGCGTGTACCGCATCAATATCACCGCACATGACAAGAAAACCTTTGTCTCGGTCTTCAACGAAGGACAGGGTATTCCGGAGGCAGAGCTTCCGTATGTCTTTGACCGGTTTTATAAGAGCGACAAGAGCCGGGGTCTGGACAAAACCGGCGTCGGACTCGGACTTTACATCACAAAAACGATCATGGATGCCCACAACGAAGAAATCTGGGTCAAATCCGTCTGGGGCGAATACTGCGAGTTTGTATTCACGCTCCAGAGTGTGGTCAGTAAATAAACCATATGATCCCGGGATGCGTACCCGGGATCAGCTGTATCAAAAGGAGAAACAAATACCATGGCTGTCATTACAATCATCGGCGCGGGCATGATGGGCTCCGCACTGGCATTCCCGGCACGCGAAAACGGCAATACGGTACGTCTTGTCGGTACGCCGCTGGACCGTGAGATCATTGATACCTGCAAAAAAACCAACCGCCATCCGAAGTTTACCCGTGATTTTCCCGCAGGTGTGGAATATTATCAGATTGAGGAAGTGAGAGCTGCATTGGACGGTGCGGCGTTCGTCATCGGCGGTGTTTCATCGTTCGGTGTTGACTGGTTTTCCGAGGAAATCCTGCCGATCATCCCGGAGGAGATTCCGATCATCACTGTCACGAAAGGGCTTTATGATACGGAGGATGGCACGCTTCTGTGCTATCCGCAGCTGTGGGCAGAACGGCTTGCCGCACGTGGGATGAAGCGCAATCTTAATGCCATCGGCGGTCCGTGCACCAGCTATGAGCTTGTCGCGCATGACCAGACCGAAGTCACGTTCTGCGGCAGCGATCCCGATACGCTCCGGATGCTGCGGGACGCGATGAAAACCGATTACTATCACATCAGCCTGTCCACCGATGTCGTCGGCATCGAGTCCGCCGTTGCGCTGAAGAACGGCTATGCGCTCGGTATTGCGCTGACCATCGGTCTGAATCAGCGTTCGTTCGGCCTTGATTCCGAGCTGCATTTCAACTCGCAGGCGGCGGTCTTCGGACAGAGTGTGCGTGAAATGGCAGGTTTGCTTGCGATGCAGGGGGCCGGAACGCTGGACAATCTCTGCGTCGGTGCGGGTGATCTCTATGTCACGGTCTACGGCGGCAGAACGCGGCTCGTCGGGATTCTGCTCGGACGGGGACTGACCATCGATGAAGCAAAAGCGGAACTCAACGGCGTGACGCTGGAATCCCTTGTCGTTGCGGAGCGCGTTGCACGTGCGGTGAAGAAAAAGGCAGAGCGCGGGGAAATCCGCATCGGTGATTATCCCTTACTTATGCACATCGATGACATTCTGACAAAGAAGGAACCGGTCGACATTCCGTGGGAGGCGTTTACAAAGGAATCGTTCTGATTGCACAGCTCTCTGAAAATAATCAATGATCCGGAGGTTCACATTATGGTATTTAAGAAGGGTTCGGGGTGGAAAGCCTGTTATGACAGTCAAACCGGACAGTATTACGGCGAATATGGCGGCATTCAGGAATATCATCTGTATGAGATAACGAAGGCAATATTCGATCGGCTCGACAAAAAGATGCGCGAGAGTGAGGCGGGCAGCATCATGCAGGAAGGCAGGCATTTATATATGTCTGTCAATGACCGCAGCGGACCTCCGTACACGGTTGTATTCGATGATGACTATGAAACGCTGTGTCCGTGGGCGGATGTCGTAAAAAGCGGTCCTGTCTGTCCGGATGCGTTAACGGATGCGGCGGTTGAACTCTTTGCGTTTGAGCAGAACAACCGTGACAAGCGACAGGAAAAACGCGAACAGAAAAATAAGGAATGATTTTCGCATAAAAAAATGCCCCTCGGCTGAGGGGCAAGGGAGAACTTCCGGATTGCATGAATGCAATCCGGCGTTTTTTTTTGTTCTGTTCATATCGCGTTTCTTTTCTTTATATTATGCAAGCAGGTTTTTGCCTTCCCATTCCTCATCCGGCTTGACACCGAGCAGAGCGGTGACGGTCGGTGCAACGTCTTTGATGGAAACTGTGCCAAGGTCAGCGCCGGCTGTAAACGCGGAACCGTGGCAGATCATCGGAATCACCATATCTTCATCAAGTTCGGTGCCGTGCGTGCGGTCGTGTCCGCCGTGGTCTGCCGTGATGATGACCTGATAGTCGTCGGGCAGGGCGCAGATCAGTTTTTCGATGTTCTCAAAAGAATTGTCGATGGCGTGCATGTATTCGTCCGACATCCAGCCGTGCTGATGACCTGCCATGTCGGTAAAGCCGAGATACAGGAACGTAAAGTCGACATCGTAGTGCGTCAGATAGTCGATTGCCGCCGCGGTAATGCGGTTGTTGGCATCCTCATAGCCGTAGACACGACCCTTGACAAAGTAGGCGTGCACAATGGAGTTCGGACGTGCGAGGTCGCGGATTTCCTCCCAGTTATAGAAGATTGCGCAGGTCTTGCCGGCAGCAAACAGCGTTTCGCAGATGCCGTTGATGGGGCGAACCTGCGGCATATAGGTGTTGGTCGTCGTGCCGTGACGGGACGGGTCAACGGAGTGGAACAGCGACATATGGCAGGGCAGGGTGACGGACGGCATGACGGTTCTGGCGTTCAGCGTATATGCCGATTCTGCCATGAGCTTCTTTGCAATGGGATGATCGGCAATGGCATCGGGGCGCATACCGTCAACGATGATAACGAGGGTTTTCATGATTGGATTTCTCCTTTCTCAATTGCCGTAGAACAGCATATCGCCATAGGTCGGATACGGCCAGTCGGACTTCGGAATCAGCGGTTCCATCGCGTCGATCTCACAGCGCAGCTCCTCCATCAGGGGCAGGATGATATCACCGCAGAAGCGGGCAAGCGCGGACGTATCGGTCGGCTTGTCCTTGGAGTCCACCGCACCCTCCAATGTTTTGAGCGAATGGAATGCGGCAGCGGAATACTTGGACAGCAGGGCAAGCGTTTCTTCCTCATACGGAAGATCGGTATCCGGGGCTGCCGCTTTTGTCACGGTCAGCGTCTCGGACAGCTTTGTCTTGTATCTGGCGGCGGCGGGCAGGATTTCACGGCGGATCATATCGATCATCGTGCGTGCCTCGATGTTGATGACCTTGCAGTAGTTTTCTTCGTTGATCTCCTTGCGTGCGGCAAGCTCGGTGCGGGAGAAGACCTTGTTGTTTTCAAACAGCGCGATGTTCTTTTCATCGAGATAATGTGCCAGCGCTTCGGGTGTGGTACGGTAGTTGGACAGACCGCGCTGCTTCGCTTCGTCGATCCATGCGGCATCATAGCCGTTGCCGTTGAACAGAATGCGCTTGTGCGCACGGATGGTATCGCGGATCAGCTCGTTGAGCGCTTCGTTGAAGTTGTCGGCAGATTCCAGAACATCCGCAAATTCGCCGAGCACCTGTGCGACTGCCGTGTTGATGACAATATTGACGGATGCCGGAGATGCCGAGGAGCCGAGGGAACGGAACTCGAACTTGTTGCCGGTGAAGGCAAACGGCGAGGTGCGGTTGCGGTCGGTTGTGTCGCGCGGGAACTTCGGCAGGACATGCACGCCGATACGCATCATTTCGCTTTCGCGTGCGTTATAGGCACTGCCTGCCTCAATCGCATCGAGAATGCCTGCAAGCTCATCACCGATGAACATCGAGACGATGGCAGGCGGTGCTTCGTGCGCACCGAGACGGTGGTCGTTTCCGGCAGATGCGACAGAGATGCGGAGCAGATCCTGATAGTCGTCAACCGCCTTGATGACGGCAACGAGGAACAGCAAAAACTGTGCGTTTTCGTGCGGGGTGTCGCCCGGCTCAAGCAGGTTCTGTCCGGCGTTGGTCGTCATTGACCAGTTGTTGTGCTTACCGGAGCCGTTGACACCGAGGAACGGTTTTTCATGCAGCAGACAAACGAGCCCATGACGGCGTGCGATCTTCTGCATCAGGTCCATCGTGATCTGGTTGTGGTCACAGGCAATGTTGGTGGTCGAGAAGATCGGTGCAAGCTCGTGCTGTGCGGGTGCGCCTTCGTTGTGTTCTGTCTTGGCAAGAACGCCGAGCTTCCACAGCTCCTCGTCCAGCTCTGCCATGAACGCCTTGATGCGCGGCTTGAGCGTACCGAAGTAGTGGTCGTCCATTTCCTGACCCTTGGGTGCCTTTGCGCCGATCAGGGTTCTGCCGCAGAAGCGCAGGTCGGGACGCGCGGCATAATGCTTTTCATCGATTAAGAAGTATTCCTGCTCGGGGCCGACGGTTGTTTTGACGTTGATGTCGGTCGGTGCGCCGAACAGACGCAGAATGCGCTGTGCCTGACGACCCAGGACCTCCATCGAGCGCAGAAGCGGTGTTTTCTGGTCGAGCGCTTCGCCGCCGTAGGAGCAGAATGCTGTCGGAATGTACAGCGTATTGTCGCGGATGAACGCAAAGGAGGTCGGGTCCCATGCGGTATAGCCGCGCGCTTCAAAGGTTGCACGCAGACCGCCGGACGGGAAGGACGACGCATCGGGTTCGCCGCGGACAAGCTCCTTTCCGGAAAATTCCATAATGATCTTGCCGTCTGCCGTCGGGGAAATGAAGCTGTCGTGCTTTTCCGCCGTGATGCCGGTCATCGGCTGGAACCAGTGGGTATAATGGGTCGCTCCCTTTTCAATTGCCCAGTCCTTCATGGCGTTTGCGACGACGGACGCGGTCTGCGGATCGAGACGCTTGCCGTAGTGCAGAGATGCCTGCATCATTTTGAAGGTCTCCTTGGGGAGCTTGGATTTCATGGTGGCTTCGTCAAACACCATGGAGCCGAACAGGTCGGTAACGGAAACATGATCTGTCATGCGCGGGTCCTTTCTATGTATGAAACACGTATTGGGTGTCAAATTTTCCTGTTATTATATTATTATACACCCAAAGTTGCACTTTGTCAACGAAAAATCCCAAGATATTCCGCGCACCTTGGAATCGGGTATATCTTGGGATATCGTTTTATGGAGTATCCGGCTGACGCTTGTGTATTACTGCTTTTCCGCAAGATAGATCGACACGCGCGACTGCACGATGTCGGCACAGGCACGGGCATCGCGGACACCGGCGGAATACGCCGCGATTTCCTCTAACACAATCTCCTCAATGGTGGAGTCACACAGTGTGTACTGCGGCATTTCATAGAACATGGCACGCAGGACGGCGAGATCCTCATCGGTCATGTGGACCTCCTCATATCCGCCGCGTTCCATCATCTGTGCGTCCATCGGTTCGGGAAGTGAACCGACATAGCCGCCTGAATACCGGCTTTGCCCGGCGTTCGTATCGGGAGCCGGAAGATAGTAGAAATAGCGCTGTGAGGTGAGACTGTTTTCAAGCGCATCATGGGTGACCGGGAAAGCACTCATGGATACAGCATTCGAATTTTGTACCGCATCGGAGAGGATATACTGCAAAAACGTCATCGCACCGCGCGGAACCGTTGTATTCTGTATCACCGCAAAGGAAAGATCACTTTCGATATACGCCGCATGACCGTCCTTGGTTGGATAGCCCCAGAAACGGATATCCGCATCGGAAAACCATCGCTTTGTACGCATATACTGCGTGGTCGAGCTGAGCGGCACTTCTAAAAACGCAAGCTGTCCTGTGGCAAGCATTTCCGTCAGATTGGGAACGGAAGCGTCTCCGTTATCATAAAGGAAGCAGGGATTTTTGGTATCAAGTCGGTCTGCAATGCTTCTGTGCAGGGACAGAAGCGTCTCAAACGCCGGACAGTCAAAGGAGCAGATCCCTGTATCCATATCATAAAAGGACTGCAGTGCCGTGCCAAGGAAACGGAAGCCGAGAAATGTACCGGCATCGTTCGGCTCTGCCGAGAACGGTACGGTATCCTGCGAGCAGTTCTCCATGTACGCGGCAAGGGTATCAATCGACAGCGTATCGGCATCCGGCAGAAGTGCGGTCAGAGAAGCGAGCGTATACAGCCGGAAGTTTGCAGGCAGCAGGTACAGCTTACCGTCGGCGGCGTATCCGTCTGCCACCCCCGGAATCAGCTGTGGAAAGAAATACGGATTCAGATCAAAGAACAGATCCTTGTTTGCAAGATCACGGTAGGTTGTCATCGAGTTGGTACCGAAAATTATGATATCCGGTGCATCGCCCCACAGAAGGTCTTCTTCCAATTTGGACAGCGCAAGGCCATCTTTGTCCGGTTCATACACGGTCAGTGTGACATGGTAGTCCTGCGAGGAGCGGTTAAAACCGCTGATGAGCTTGCCGAGCAGCTGGGGCTCTGTGCTGTAATCGAGCAGACCGAGGCGGATTTCCGTTTTGGGAGCGGCATCCGTGTCCTGCACGGACAGAATCTGTAAGGTGGGTTCGTTTGTCAGAGGATCCGTCATCCGGATCAGGTATGTTTTGGCATCGAGAACCGCAAGAACGGTGGTGGAGTCAAAAGCATAATCGGTGCGGTTCCACTCCATCATCGGGGTGACGGCTTCACCTGCCGGGTCATACGCCCAGACGGCGGTCTTGTCGATCAGATATGCGCTGCCTGCGGCATCGAATTTCAGCTGTGCACTGCGGTCAACCGTGTCAGGTTTTTTGTAAATATCTGACAGATGAAAATCCGCGGTGTCAGGGTCGATCATATAATAGGCTTTCTCATTCGGCGCGTCGGAAAAATACAGCGTATTGTCAGGTCCTTTTGTCGGTTTTCCGTGGCGGTTGTCACATTCCGTCTGCAATACGGTTTCACCGTCCGGTGAAAATACCGTGACATGGGAGCCTGTGTAAACCGACAGATTGCCGTTGTCAAGCAGGAGCAGATCATCGCCGGAGCCGGGCGGAAGCAGATGCTCGGCAATCACCTCTCCTGCGGCATCTAAAAAGACCGCAGTGTGGCATCCGCTGTCATCCATCGGCAGAACGGTGAGGATGCCGCCGTCTGCAAGCGGAAGATGAATCGCTGTCTTGTGGGCATCCTCTGCGGGCGTTATCGGGTCTGTGATCCCTTGGAATGTGCCGGTGCTGTCGTAGCGGGCATAGGCTCTGCCGTCGCTGACAGAACCCGGCAGGATTATGGTTTCTCCCTGCGTCTGTACGGCACGAAGATCGTATACAAACAGTTCGTCGGGGATGGCGAGGGTGACTTGCTTGACAGTCAGCAGATCGGTACAGAGACGGTTCTCTGACGGCATGTCGGACAGTGCGTCAATGGACGCTGTTACAGGGGCAGGAGTTGTATCGGCGGTCTGTGCGGGATCATCTGCGGTGATGTCTGCGGTGTCGCAGGAGGTGAAGAAAAGCAGGAGCAGCAGAAGCGGGATCCATAAGATGCGGCGGTGTGTCATGGCGGGAACTCCTTTCGTTTTTGTCGTTACATTCATTATAAATGACAAATGTGAACTCATTATTACGTTTGAAAAAAAGATGCGTTTCCGCGAAAATTTTTCGGGATACACAGCATAAGCCGGAGACTGCGGGTTACAATATCCGTACTGAACATGCGGAGGTAACAGCAGGATGGAACAAGCAAAAGAACGGGCGGAAACACTGTGCGCACCGGGCAGCGGAACGGTGCGCCGTCTTGGCGGTGCGTCATATGCGATTGATTTTTTTGATGAGGAAAACGGGGATGTGGTATCTCCCATCGGCGGTGTGGTGACACACATCGGGGACGGCGGCAATCGGATTTCGATCTGCTCGCACAGCGGCACTGCGGTGTCGGTCGGTGTCGGTGTGATACGGCCGGGTCGGCAGAACACGGCGGAGGGCTGTCATTTTTATGTACAGGAGGGAGAAGCGGTCAATACAGGGCAGCGTCTGATGCATGCGCAGCTGTCGCGTATCCGGCGTTCAGGCGGATCCCCCGAGTGTGTGATGACTGTGGACGGTGCGCCCGGTGTCTGGCAGACGGTCGGCGGCGGTGCGGTGCGTGCCGGCGTAACACCGCTTCTGCGCATCGGAGGCGAACCGAATAAACAGGAAATGCGCTGAAACGGCTTGACATGTGAGCGGTGGTGTGATATACTTTTGAAAAAGAACAACACAGAAAAGGAGATCACACCAATGAAGCAATGGATTTTTTCCACGGACACAGACTCCGGTTTTGCGCCGCTGACGCTGATCCCAAAAACAGACGATGCGCCGCGGATATATCGGCTGGATGATGTAGACTGTGCCGACGGAATCTGCGGTATCCGCATCGTTTATGACCGCGCCGACGGATGCAGTCAGCTCCGTGTCACCGATGCGGACGGCACGGTTTACGGCGTTGTCATGGCGACCTCGTATATCGGCGAGCAGTCCACCTATGCCGATATCGCACCGATCACCGGTACAAAAACGCTGTATCTGATTCCGGAGGGACGTCTGACACTTTTGCGCGTGGAGCTGCTCGATCACTCCCCGTATGACGACATTGCCTACGAGCCGATTCCCGAGGAATGTGTCATCGACAACGGACATGAAACGTGGGTTGCCGTGGACGAGCTCGGACGCGCGGTCAAAAACTGCGAGGATGTCGGCCGCCGCCGCGCAGACCGTCAGGTCGGTATCTTCTACTGGACGTGGCGCGATCAGCAGTCCTCACCGGAGCCGCTGAATCTGACGCAGGTTCTGCGCGACTATCCCGGTGCGGAATACAACGAAAACCATCCCGTCTGGACAAAAAACGGCAGCCCGACGATCACCAACTGGAACGAGCCGCTGTACGGCTACTATCTGAACCGTGATCCGTACATCATCCGCCGTCATGCGGTGATGCTTGCCAATGCAGGTGTTGATTTTCTGGTCTTTGACTGCACCAACGGCTCTCTGATCTGGAAGCAGTCGTATGAGCCATTATTGGAAGGACTGCGCGCGGCACGTGCGGACGGCATCCGTGTGCCGAAGGTGGCGTTTATGCTCAATTTCGGCATCGCAAAGACCTCCGAGGATATGCTCCGCACGCTGTATCAGGATCTTTATAAGCCCGGACGCTATCGCGATCTTTGGTTCATGCTCGACGGCAAGCCGATGATTATGGCGTACCGCGGCTCTCTGCCCGAGGTCGGTGTCTGTGACTTTGACACGGCACTGCTTGACGAAATCCGGGGCTTCTTTACGTTCCGTGCCGGACAGCCGTCCTACGGCTTTGGCGATACCTGGCATGAACCGATGTGGGGATGGCTGGAAAAAGCGCCGCAGCACAAGTTCGGTGAGCGCGAGGACGGCTCGTGCGAGATGATGACTGTCGGTGTCGCGCAGAACTGCAATGCTGAAAACCTCTGCACCTGCTTCAATGCGCCGCATACATTCGGACGCAGCTACACGCATGAATTCGGCGAGGCGTTCCTTGATGAGGATTCCTACAAGTACGGCTACAATTTCCAGGAGCAGTGGGAGCGCGCGCTGGACGTTGACCCCGATATCGTGTTTGTCACCGGCTGGAACGAATGGATCATGGGTCGCTGGCATGAACCGTGGATCGACGATCCCAATTCCACCCAGCTTGCGTTTGTCGATCAGTACAATCTTGAGTACAGCCGTGACATTGAGCCTGATGCAGACGGCATCCGCGACAACTATTATCTGCAGCTCTGCTCCAACATCCGCCGCTTCAAGGGTGCAGGCAAGCGTCCGGCGACATCTGCGCCAAAGACGCCCGCGTCCTTTGCCGATTTTGATGACGCAACACCGGTCTATTACAACGACCGCGGCACGACCGTTCACCGCGACTGCGATGGCTTCGGTTCGACGCACTATACCAATGATACCGGCAGAAATGACATTATCCGCGCAAAGGTTCTTCGTGATGAGCGGAATTTCTACTTCTATGTCGAATGTGCCGACGATATTGTGATGCCCGATGCTGAAAACGGCATGATGCTGCTTCTGAACACCGACGGCAATCCCGATACCGGCTGGAACGGCTACAACTACGCCGTCAATCGCAAATCAGCAGGCGTTGGCTGTGCGATTGTGGAAGCGTGGACCGGCAGTGCATGGTGCGATCACACCGTCGTTCAGTATCTGTGCGAAGGAAAACGCATGATGCTGACCCTGCCGCGTGAATTTGTCGGTCTGGAAGCGGATCCCGTTTCCTTTGCGTTCAAGTGGGTCGACAACATTCCGCTCGATGATGTCATTGCCTTCTACCGTGACGGCGATACAGCACCGATGGGTCGTTTTGCATATCTTTACCGTACATAAAATAATCCCCGCCATCCGGAAAACGGATTGGCGGGGATGCTGTTTGTATCGGATTTTACTGGAACTTACGCTTCATTGCCTGAACAAACTTGTAGACATCGAAGACCGGATGGATTTCACATTCAACCTGGTTGTAGTATGCAATCAGTGCATCAATGGCTGCAGCTGCGTCTTCCTTCATACCGTCTGCACGGTATGCGCAGGCCTTTGCAAACAGGGTCGATGCCTGTGCGTGGTAGAGCAGATACTGCCAGGACTTCTTGACCGTCGCATTGGCGTGCGGTGCGGAGACATTCTTGGTGATCGTCGGCATAAAGTCGGCGATGATGCCGGGGATCTTTGCAAATTCTCTTGCCTTGTCCTCATCAACGATCGGCTTTTCACCGCGCTGGTATGCCGGGTCAAACAGATCGGAGAGAATACCGAGGTAACGGGCTGCCTTCATACCGTCGGTGCCGAATGCCGCGGTGAAGTAATCGCGTGCGATATCGGAGAATGCGGCGTCACGGTTCCACAATGTTTCCGCCATGGCGAGCATCGGCAGGGAGGTCGGGAAGAAGATACGCTGTGTCTGACAGCTGTTCATACCGTTCAGACCGATATCACGCAGGTTGCGCATATCCTCGGCCAGAATCTTTGCGCAGGAGATGGAGCCGGGGTCGTTGTTTTCATCCAGCACCAGATGATAGTCGTAATCAAAGCTGTCGCCGGAGAAAATTTCCTGCCATTTGCGCAGACGTGCGACGTTTTCTGCAACGGAGCGGGGCATTGTCAGCTTGTTCTTTGTGTACGGAGCAAGCTCGACTGCTGCGACTTCCTCGTCGGTGACGGTGTAGGTCTTCGAATAGGTACGGGTGATCGGTGCGAACATCAGAACAAAACGGTCGGGATTGTTGATCCTCTGCTTTTCGGGTGCCCAAAGCAGGTCGACGTAAATGAGGAAGACGATCTTCGTATCGATGCCCTTTGCGGTGAGACGTTCGTCAAGTTCATTGAGCATCATGACGTAATAGTCGGCGGGGATTTCACGGCAGCGGTCACATTCACAGTGATTGTTGGAACCGTCAGCCAGCCAGAAGTGCAGGTAATCGACATCCGCGTGTGCCTCGCAATAGGCAACGATGTCATTGATGACCGTTTGTCTGACCGCAGGATTGGAATAGCAGAGGTTGGTGTTCAGCGGAACGCCGCCCCAGAAGTCACGCTTGCCGTTCACCTTTGCAAGAACCGGTGCGATGGTGTCGGGTGCTTCGCTGTCCACCGGGGTCCATGTCGTTCCGGGAACGCCGAACGGCTCACATGTCCAGGAATGACCGACCGCATGGTACATAAGTCCGCGCTTTGCAATTTCGCCGCGGAGCATGTCGTACATGCCGTCCATTTCCTCCTCTGTCATCGGTTCTGCCGGCATCAGCGGATTGGTGGAGTGGTTGTACCAGCGGGTGAAAAATTCATAGGGCTTCTTGAACTGCACAAAATAACCGTTCATTGCGATCTTCGGGACGAAGTCGATCATATCGGCAACGTGCTCATAGGAGACCGCGCCTTCGATACAGACCGCACGGTGACGGTAGGAAGCCGCTTCCGCAATATAAACGGGGGTGGCTTCGGGGATGCATTTCGGGATGATATCGCCGTCCTTGCCGGGACGCAGGAATGCGCATCCAAGGGCTTTTAAGTAGCGGTAAACGGCGATCAGAACGCTGCGGGGATTGGTACCGGTGATGATGCCGGCACCGTTTGCAACGTTGACATAAATTGCGTCGTCGCGTGCGGGATCGTCCACCTTCGGAATCAGCGCATCAAATGCGGGATCAATACCGATATACAGTGCATGCTCGTTGGCGTCGTCGTATTTATCCGTGATAATCCGTGTCACGCGCGCGCCTCTGTCCATGCGCTTGAGGTATTTGTTCAGCTCGTCGGCAGCAAATGCGACCGCGGTGTTGTCTCCGAGTTGGGTAAGTTTCCAGTTCATCGGTGTGTGCCATCCTTTCGTGAAAATGAATAAATTTTCGGGGCATACTACCCCATCCTGTTTCCATTATACCAAACTCCGTGCACAAAGTCAAGAGAACTTGATTAAAAGTATAAAAAAACTCTTGAAAAATTCACCCGGATGTGGTATGATAAAACCAACGGTACCGGGAAGCCGCGATTTCCCGGTCAAAGATACAGATGAAAGGAAAAAAATATTATGTTAATTCATCAGCCCTGGGTGCATACCGCGCCCGATATGTTAACCGAATGGGAGCAGTGTCTGGACGAGGGTCATGACGTTGCCGCCTTCCGTGAGATGTGCGAAACAATTTCCCGCAGCGGATATGCATGGGACGAAACCGCAAAGAAGATCACCGATCAGATGCAGAATGCACCGATCCGTGCCGATTATGCCTACAATGAACCCTCTGATCTTGAGGGGATCCTTGCCGCACGTCCGACAAAGCGTCACGCGCTCCAAAAAGCTGATCCCGACACGATGCGCGATAAGATCGTCGGTGCATGGACGGGCAGAATCGCAGGCTGTCTGCTTGGCAAGCCGGTCGAGGGTATGCGCCGTCCGCAGCTTTACACGCTTCTGCGCGGCACGGACAACTATCCGATGCATAAGTACATCACAAAGGGTGAGTTTACCGAGCAGCTGATTGCCGATGCCCGTCTGAATGTCAACTCCACATGGGCTGACAACATCGGCGGTATTGAACCGGTGGACGACGATACCAACTATACAGTCTTCGGCATGAAGATGATCCAGATGTACGGCAAGAACTTTACGCCTGCTGATGTCATGGAGGGCTGGCTGCGTCTGATTCCGTATCTCGATCTCTGCACGGCGGAGCGTATCGCGTACAGAAACGGTGCGCTGGGACTTCTGCCGCCCGAAACCGCAACCTATTATAATCCTTTCCGTGAATGGATCGGCGCACAGATCCGTGCGGACTTCTTCGGCTACATCAATCCCGGTGATCCTGCGGCGGCAGCAGAGATGGCATGGCGTGATGCATCGATCTCCCACATCAAGAACGGTATTTACGGTGAGATGTTCTGTGCGGCAATGATTGCTGCAGCGGCTGTCACCGACGATATCATGACGATCATCGAAGCGGGTCTGGACGAAGTACCTGCTGACTGCCGTCTGCGTCATGATGTGGAAAAGGTCATCGCATGGTACCGAGAGGGTCTTGACCGTGAGCAGATCATTGAGAAGATTCACGAAACCTACAACGAAAACACAAACCACGGCTGGTGCCATACGATTTCCAACGCGATGATCGTCACGATGGCGCTGCTCGTCGGTGAAGGAGACTTC
Source organism: Clostridia bacterium (assembly GCA_017455975.1). Classification (GTDB taxonomy): domain Bacteria; phylum Bacillota; class Clostridia; order Oscillospirales; family CAG-272; genus RGIG3925. The sequence goes on from JAFTLK010000065.1 coordinate 63,713, forward strand.
GGCAAGTCTGTCTGTGCGGCGGTACAGGCGGCATTTGATACTGACTGCAACGGTGCGACGGTCGGCTCGATTGTCGGTATGCGCAACGGTACTGCCGGTATCCCGGCGTACTGGGCTGCTCCGTTCGGCGGCCGTCTCCTGACCTCCATCAAGGACAACAACAATGTTTCTGTGGAAGAGCTGGTAGATCAGACGATTGCCATCATGAAGCAGTAAGGCTTCGATCCCGGCGAAATTACTTATAATCAAACTTTCCCTTGCAATTTCGGATCATTTGCGGTATAATGATATTTAAGGACGCAAATCGATCCGAATTTGCTTTCAATACAATGTCGAAAGGAGTTGAACTCAAATGACCATGATCATGAACGGAATCCAAACAAGAACGGTGATTTTCATTTAACTCCCAGGACAAACGAATCAGCTTCCCATCCTCGCGCGTGGGTATGACGGGACTCTCAGCCCGGTATGCCTGTCCTTGTACGGAGAGGGGGCGGCTCCTTGGCACAGACGGGTGCGGCTGACCCGGTTTGTGTCGGATGATTTGTTCCTGCGGGGACATGACATCACGGAAGCGGCATGGTTCCGCTCCCGATTGAGGAGACGGTACACCGGTCTGCTTTTGTGATTTCACACGGAAGGAGCAGGTGGACACTTGGTTTACAAAAATGCCCGCGGGGTGCTGCCGGATGCATTGATCGAAGAAATTCAGAAATATGTGGACGGCGCGTCGATCTATATTCCCGCGAAAAACGATGAGAAATCCGAATGGGGTCACCGCAACGGCACCAAAGAACGGTATGCGGCCAGAAACGAGGAGATCCGGTTTCTGTTTGCTAACAATGTGTCGGTTTCTGAGTTATCGGATCGCTACTATCTTTCCTCGGACACGGTACGGAAGATCATCCGTGCCGCGGCAAAGGACAGCGGCGGCGGGAAGAGTTCATGACCCTTCGGAAAACAGCAAATACCATATGTCGGGATATCCGGATCATCGGGTATCCCGAATTTTTTTGTCCGGGCGGTTGACAAATCACGCGCAAAGGATTATAATGAAAGAAAAAAACAAGGTGGGATCTTCATGTCGGAAAAAAGAGAAAAGAAGAAATTTAATCTGCGAAACTATGTCGGTATGCTGTTTTTCCTTGCCATCGGCGGATTTTCCGGTTGGTTCATCGGCTATTATCTCGGTGAAACGGCGGCGGACGGCGGATTGGGTCAGACGCTGTGGTCTTTTGCGGTGCTTCTGCTCGGAATGTATGTCATGCTGTACGCGCAGATTGTGATTCATGAAGCGGGGCATCTGGTGTTCGGGCTCCTGACCGGATATCGGTTCTCACTGTTCCGCATTTTCTCGCTGACGTTTCTGCGTGATCCGGACAGCGGCAAAATCAAAGTCCGTCGGATGCAGCTGGCAGGAACCGGCGGGCAGTGTCTGCTTGTACCGCCGGAGCCTGTGGACGGGAAGATCCCGTTTGCACTGTATCATCTCGGCGGAGTACTTATGAATCTGATTGCATCGGCAGTGTTCTTTGTGCTGTATCTGCTTACGCGTTCGATACCGATGCTGTCGCTGTTTTTCCTGATCGGTGTGATCGTCGGCATTGCCTATGCCATGATGAATGGCATACCGATGCGGCTGGGAGCTGTCGACAACGACGGTTATAATCTGTACGCGCAGACCCGTTCACCGCATGCTGTCGAGGCCATGCGCATCCAGCTTCTGACAGCGGAGGCCATCGCGCGCGGTAAGCGTCTGCGTGATCTGCCGGCGGAATGGTTTACCGTTCCGGAGGAAGCATCGCTTGAAAACAGTATGGTTGCAGTGATTGCCGTGTTTGCGTGCAACCGTCTGATGGATGAAGGACGGTATGAGGAGGCGGAGGAGGCCATCCGTACGCTGTGTGCAAAGCAGACCGGCATGGTCGGTGTACACCGCTCACTTCTGCTTTGTGACAGAATCACCTGCCTGCTCCTCAACGGGAAGACAGCGGAGGCGGATGCACTGCTGACAAAAGAGCTGACCGGCTTTATGAAAGCAATGAAGACAAACCCCTCCGTTGTACGTACACAGTACGCCATTGCACGTCTGCAGAAGCACGATGCGGCGGAAGCGGAGGTACTGCTCGGTCGGTTTGAAGCATGTGCAAAATCGCACCCATTCCCCTCTGACATTGTGAGTGAGCGGCAGGTTCTTACGGCAATTGATGCGGCAGCATCGGACACGCAACAGTAATTCAACAAAAGACAGCGGCATCCGCTCCGGTTGATGGGAGAGGATGCCGCTCTTATTTTGTGTTGATTAACGCCACGGAGAGCCGCCCCAGTAGTCGTTGTTGGTATTGATAAACCGGACATGGTCTGCCGGCGACCAATCTGTGATCTGTGCATCGTCAACACGCAGATCCTCCAGCGCGGGCATATCACGAACGGCTTCAATGACGGTGACAGGGTTACCGTACATGAGCAGATATTTCAATCCCGTCAGACCCGTGATGCCGGACAGCTGTGTGATGCGGTTGTTCTCCATACGGAGCTCCTCCAGCTGCGGTTTACCGGACAGCGGCGTGACATCGGTGATCTGATTGTTGTTCATTTCCAGATGGATCATCTTTGACATGTCGCGCAGAGCGGAAATATCGGTGATCGCATTGTCATTGAGGTTCAGATATTCCATCTGCGTCATGCCGGAAAGGAACGAAATATCTGTAAGACCAAGTCCCGACAAATCGAGCTTTTTCAGTGCGGTCAGAGGCGCGAGCTGTGCAGGATCGGTGAG
>JAFTLK010000066.1 GCA_017455975.1 Clostridia bacterium
AGTTCTCAGCATAAATACTGCGTTTGCAGTAGAATTATGATTGCACAGGGACGGTGACAAAATGAAGTACGAAATGAAAACAGCCGATGAGGAACCATTTGATTCTTCATCGGCTATATCATTATTTCTGTGATAGTATAAACGATTCGATATGCCCAAACCTTAAATTCACGTGCCCCTTTCAAGCGATCTTCGCCTTTCAGCATATAAGAGGAACAACGCATTCTGTCATAAATATCAATGTTGTAAACATATGGCATAGACTCAATGATTGCTTTAGCTTCCTCGTAGTTACCATTCATAATAAGGATAGAAGCCATATCGTTTTTTGCGCTTGAAACGATGAAATAGTCGTTAGATTCTGCAATAAGCTTTTTGGCAATAGCTAAAGCAGGTTCTTTCAATGCGGGACAACCATGATATCTCATTTGCAGTTCATATTGCACGAGAAGTTCTTTTTTGAGAATATCTGCACTTGGATAAGCGGCTATTCCTTCAAGCAGGCGCTTTTCTGCTACATCAAATGGTGCTCCGCCGCGTGAGCTATAAAGAATTTCCATAATTTTTTCCTCAATGTTATTTGCATCGTAATCAAACAGGACATCTAAGCTCACACCAAAATATGCCGCAATTACGGGAAGGAGTGCAACATCCGGATATCCGGCACCCATCTCCCACTTTGAAACAGCTTGAGGGGACATATTCAAGGCGCCTGCTAATTGCTCTTGTGTAATGCCTTTCTTTTTGCGGAGCGCACGTATTTTGTTTCCAAGGTTAATCATAAACATTTCCTCGTTTCATTCAGATTAACAGCGGCCTCTGTTGTAATTATTATAGCACAAATCAATATCACTTTCAAGCAACTCGCTTTGGGATAAATTCCACTAATCGTTGATGCGGTGGAGTTCTATCGTCAAAGAGAAAGCCCCCGATAGGGTTAATCTCTGTCGGAGGCTATTTTCATTTCTTACTATTAAAGTTGGGATACTCGAATAAAACAAATAATCCGAACGACTCTCCAAGTAAGAGAATGTTCGGATTATTTTCATGTGGTCGGAATGACAGGATTTGAACCTGCGACATCCTGCTCCCAAAGCAGGCGCGCTACCAACTGCGCTACATCCCGAAATTATTTGATTTCGTTATCTTATTGCAACAAAAATATTATACCACAAATCCCCGCGATTGTCAAGTAAAACATATGCCGAAAAAGATCGCCGTCGAAGTGAAATCTTTGCAGACCTTCGACGGCGATATTGATTATGACAGTCAATTACGAATCCAGATCGGATTGCCGATGGCAGCGGGGGAACCGTCGGACACACGGATGACCTCCACGCGGTAGAAGCGGCGGTTCTGCGCTTTGATGGCACAGGTGAAGGGAAGCGCGGTCAGCGGCACGGAATAGGCAAGACCTTCATCGGAGAAGATGTCGATACGGTAATCTGCCGGATCACCGAAGCGGTCGGGATGTCCGTCAGCCACGCGCAGGCACAGCGTCAGATCGTCGGCATAGGGGATCGTGCCGCCCATCGGAACAAAGCCCTTGAAATTGCCGAGCGTCATCTGGATACCGACACAGCCGGCATTGAGATCACCCTCGCGCAGACGTTGGACATATTCCGAGCAGATCGGGTCAAGCGTATAGACAGTATTGATACCGGCGTTGGTCGGTGCACCATGCGCGTCTGCCGTTGCGGTGTTATAAATACGCTTGTCCGCATCCAGCATCTCCAGCCAGAGCCGATAATTGTCAATTGTATGCGGGTTCAGCGGTTCCGGATAATTTCCGGTGTAAATGACCTCAATCGCAGTGCGGTCGCCGAAATCGTGGTGATCGATGTTGTCACTTTTGATCTGCTGCTTCGGATGTGCGTTGACGAACGCACCGCCGCGCGCGAGGACTGCCTGACCGATTTCGAGGAAAAGGGGAAAATCGATGCGCTTGTAGACAAAATGACCTTCGACACCGCCCTCATAATCGTAGACATCGGGATACTGCTCCAGAATCGCTTCCAGATCACCGGGATTCTGGAAAAGCATCAGATAGTGACACGCGTCATACGGTTCATTCCACAGCATGGCAGGCTCCGTGCCGTACAGGAAATGCTCCGGCGTGAACGCATCGAGGTACATATGGCGCACCTGTCTGTGGTCCATGAGTCCGATGAAGTCCATGTGGAGCGTCTGTGCCATCGCGGTGAGCCAGTCCTCGGGCGTGGTCTTGCCGTCACTGGTACCGCCGGACGCGGAATGTGCGTGGAAATCGCCGTAACGTGCAACCTTGTCAGCATAATGCGATTCCAGCGCGGAGAAATCAGCGTTTTCGGCGACCGTATGCGGGTCTGTGGGGAAGATATAATCGGGGATGATGTGTTTCATTTTGAGAAATCCGTCCTTTCCGTGATTGTTTGACTAAAGTATAGCACAATTTCGGCGGAAAAGCAAGATTTTTTGCGTTTTTGGGCAAGAATATTAACAGCAAAAACCTTCGTAGCTTTCTCTGTAATCTGCGAGCTTGTCGGCAAGAGAGAAGACCGCCGACAGCAGCAGGAGCTTATACTCACCAAAGCTGCGGTAGATGGTAACGGTTCCGTCGGGCAAATCGACCGTGTCGCGCATTGTGAAGTTGTAATGCCAAAGGATGTCAAGTGCGGCAGCGGCCTCCTCCTCGGTCATCCCGCATTTTGCGGCAGCTGCGGCAGCGGTGAAGGCACGGCTGTTGTTTTCAAGCTGGTATTGCATCATGCGCAGTACGTGCGGATTGGCACAGTCTGACAGAAATTCGGCAGCACCGCCGCGCGCCAGTGTTTGTACCTGCTTCTCCCGCTGCATGCGGTTGACAATGGCTGTTTCCGCATCGATGAAAATTCCCGCCTTGTTTGGTGTGATCCACATGGACTGTTTGGCACGGTTGGCATCCAGTCCCTCACGGATTCTTGAAATGGTAAAATATGCTTCCTTCTTCGGTGCATCCTCGCACCACATTCGCATAAGCAGATCGTCAATCGCCGCTTCTGTAATTTCGGTATGCAGCGATTCGGCATGAAACCGTTGGTCAATGCCAAACAGCGCGTCAATGCTCGTTTCAAAAATCTCCGCCAAGACCGGCAGCAGCAGAATGTCGGGCATGGTCGTTCCGCACTCCCATTTGGAGACGGTCTGCGCGGACACACCGACGAGTGATGCCAGCGCTTCCTGCGTCATATCGCGTTCTCTTCGCAGAGTTGTGATTTGTTTTCCGATGTCGATCATGGTTTGTCCCTCTTTTCGTGATTTTTCGTCCAGGCCTGTTCGTTGACTTTATTGTACCACAGTTTTTGCAAAAAAGCAATGACGCAAAGAGCGGGAAAAACGCGAAAACGGAGAGCGAGTCTCCGTCTTCGTTTGTCGGTATCAAATGTGCAGCCGTCCGTGATAGCCGCCCGCACGCGGATGCTCATGCTCGTAAGTACCGGGGAAGCCAAGAACCGTAATGCCGCGATCCACCGTTGCCCGCCAGATCGTTTCCATATCATTGAGATGCGGCTGGGATAGGTTGACCGAGTAGAGCTGCGGCTGGGAGCAGAGCAGTGCAATGTAGTGATCGCCTTTACCGCAGAAGTGCATGGCACCGCCGCCGAAGTGTTCGAGCAGTCTTGCATCGTACGGCATGGCAAATGCTTCGTAGAATTCGGGGGAAAGGTTCATGGCACTGTCACAGCGAAGCATGATCCGTCCGCGGTGGCGCATATTCCCCCAATGGATATTCATTTCGTCCCCGCACGGGAACATTGAAAACCATCGATCCAGAAATGCCGTATAGGTGTCTGTGACCAGCTCCAGCAGCGCATGGACCAGCTCCGGTTCGTCGTACATGGCGTAGAACATATCGCATCCCCACATCAGCTCGCAGATGTCCAGCGGTCCCTGTAAGTCAGGATGGTAGATGGAAACATACTTTGCGATTTTCGGATACGCGGTGCAGACCTCCTGCCACAGCCGCCCGAACGCAAAAACACGCGCACCAAATCCGTTTTCCAAATCGGGCATACCTCTCTGAATCAGATCACTGATGACATCAGTATCATTGAACGGCTTTGTCGTCGGCAGGGTATTCATCTCGCGCGGCATCTCAAATATTTCCGCACCGAACAGCGAGGACAGGATGCCGGTACCGTAGTTGGCACGTACTGCGAGGTTGGATGATTCAGTTTTCAGCGCATGGCTGACACCGGCAATCTGATGGACGAGCATAGCTTCCACGTCAGACAGGGCATCGTTGATGTTGATTGACGGAATCGGAATACCGGGCTTGGACGTTTTCTTTCTGCGCGGATGGAAGATGTCTTCCTTGGATTCACCGTACAAAAATGCTTTCCATTGCGCGGCAAGGTCTTCTTCGGCTTCGGGATCGATGCGGGATTCGATGTCGTTAAGCAGTGCGAGGGTTTCGGGGCGGAGGGATAACATGAGCGGGATTCCTTTCTGTGCTTTTTTATGAGTATATCATATTTCTGTGGAAAATGCAAGAGGTGAACAACCATCAGCGTGAAATCTCTGGAAAAACAAGCGATTTGTCATTTGTTTCAAAAAATATTTCCATATATGTCATATTTTGTTAATTAGTATTTTGTATACTGTATACAGAGATCATTGTCTCATATATTACACCTAGTTTACGGAGGAGGCTGAATTATGAAAAAACTGAATATGGTACTGATCATTGCATTGGTTTTGTCGGTTGCTGTGATAGCAGGATTGTTGATTGGAGACCAATTCGGAAAATACTCACAGCATAAGTGGTATGAAGGTCACGCAGAGGATGTCATCTTCGATGTGATCGTGAATTATGCTTGTCCCGGTACGTCAGCAGCGGATGTGGAAGCCAGCCTCGGTATCGGCAAAGATGATGCTGAATTAAAGGAAAAGATACTGACCATGTTTGGATATCAGAATGATGAAAATGATGCGTATGCGGTGTGGATTTATCCCATTGAAGCGAATCGGTATTTCGTCGTGGTACATGACCATGAGGTCGTTGTGAAAACAATGCTTGTAGATTCGCTGACATAAACAAAATCTATAAACAAAAGCGGGGACATCAGTCTTCGCTTTTTCTTTGCTGAAAACAAAAGATGCCGTACCGGAGTACAGCATCTTTGCAATATGTCATTGTGATTATCTCTTGAGCAGAACTTCAGCTTCGTATGCTTCGATTTCACGG
>JAFTLK010000067.1 GCA_017455975.1 Clostridia bacterium
GGTTCGGTAAAGCAGATCACGCGGTTTGCCTCCACAAAGCCCATCGCCTGATGAAAGCGGTAACTGTCTGTATTGTCAAGCTCACAGTCACTTGCAAATTCCGTACAGCCCTTCCTTTGCGCCCATGCTTCACAGGCGGCAAGCAGTACTCCCGCATATCCGCGATTGCGATACTCCTCCTGAACAAAGATACCCTCAAGATATCCGACAGGCGACGACGACGTTCCCTCAACATAATCCCGGCGAAGACTGCACTGCGCAAATCCGACAGGTACCTCGCCGCAGTATTGGATATAGCAGACTGCGTCATCGGCATCGATGATCTCTGCAAACGCCGCCCGCAGTTCATCCGGGGTACTGTTATGCCAGATGTGGGATGCCATTTCTGCAAGCGCGGCAATGTCGGCGGCTGTGGCTTGTGTTATCATATTGTTCCTCCGGGTCATGCTTTTTAGCGTTTCCTTTTCTTGATTCCGATTGATCTTCGCATATTTCTTTATCGCTTGATATCGTCGGTTTTCTTGTAAGAATTGGAATGTATAATACAATAATCTCAGTGAGATGAGCTGTTCGGATTTCTTGATATTTTGAAAACGACTATTTATTCTGACAATGCACGATAATACTCCCGTTCATCCAAATTCGCAGCCGCAAGACGGGATGCAGCGACAAGCGGGATCCATTCCCGAACAAGTGCTATATCTATTTTCATTTTTTGACAAAATGTGTGCAGGTACATTTCTGAGATCTCCTTTGGATACCGAAGCTGCAGCGACAGAAACGATGCTGCTGCATCTGCGGCGATACTGCCGGTGGATGCATCCATCCAGTCAAGAAGATACGGTACTCCGTCATCTGTTATGATGATATTGGAAGGTTCCAAAAGCCCGTGACATACATCCATATCACCGGATAACGCATCCAGCTTCGCTTTGTAAGAAGCAAGAATCGCGGGATCGGTTACCGATTTTGCGATGTTTTTCATCATAAGCGTATTTTGTAACGGCAGCATTGAGACAGTCTGTTTCCCCATCAGGATTTGCAGATCAACAAACTGATCGAGATATCTCTGTATCCGCTCCGGATTTTCCGCCATATATTGCTCCATCGTTTTTCCGTGGATGAATTCCATGATGATAGACCATTTCCCGTTGATTTTGGAAACCTCAAATACTTCGGGAACATGCAATTCCGTTGATTCCATACGAGACTGATTCAGTGCTTCGTTCAGCACCTCTTCTTTGGAATATGCATTGTGAAAGCATTTGATGCAGCGATTTCCGTCGCGGTAAATGGTTTTTGTATTCCGAATGGCAATGACTCTGTCAAATTTCATAGGTGTTGGCTCTTTCTTTAAGGAATGCATTATCAGAAATTGTTTGTGTTTTTTCATTCATTATAACATAAATTGCGCTAAAAATCAAGATAATGTATAGAAATACAGTTTTTCATTGACTTATTCATGTTTTTATGATATAATAGTTCAGTGACGAAAGGGTGGTACAAATATGAATATTCTCCATATGAAATATGCAGTAGAGGTTGCGAAGCTCGGCTCTCTCAACAAAGCAGCTGAAACGCTGATCATTGCCCAACCGAATATCAGCCGTTCCATCAAAGAGCTGGAAGCCGATCTGGGTATCACCATCTTCAACAGAAGTTCCAAAGGCATGGTATTAACACCGGAAGGTGAAGAATTCATCCGTTATGCAAAAAGCATCCTCAAACAGATTGATGATGTTGAACTGATGTACAAACAAGGTGCACCCAAAAAACAGAAATTCTCAATTTCTGTTCCTCGAGCATGTTATATCTCTGATGCTTTTGCCGAATTTTCCAAGTGTATCAGTGAAGATCCCGCTGAACTGTTCTACAAAGAAACCAATTCACAGCGGACCATCAACAATGTCATCAATAATGACTACAAGCTTGGCATCATTCGGTATGCTGAAAACTACGATAAATATTTCAAAACCATGCTTGAAGAAAAGGGACTTGCTTACGAGATGGTCGCTGAGTTCACATATGTGCTGATTATGAGCCGGGATAATCCGCTTGCAAGCAAAGACACTATCACATTCGATGATTTGCCACCCTATATTGAAATCGCACATGCCGATCCCTATGTCCCTTCCCTGCCGCTTTCCAGAGTCGTGAAGGATGAGTTGCCCGACAATATTGATCGCCGCATTTTCATTTTTGAGCGTGCAAGCCAATTCGATCTTCTTTCCGAAAATACAGAAACCTTTATGTGGGTATCTCCGGCATCTCAGAAGATTCTGGATCGGTACAATCTGATTCAGAAAAAATGCATAGACAATAAAAAGATCTACAAGGATGTCCTGATCTACAAGGACAATTACCGATTAACGCCGCTCGATAAACAGTTCATTACGGAACTATGCGAATCCAAACGAAAATATTTGAAATAATTGCATCAAAAAACGCTGTTGTTTTCCGGGATTTCACCGAAAAACAACAGCGTCATTTGTTATTTTGAAACCTGATTATTTTCCGGCTTCACGTTCACGGTCGAGCTTCGTATTTCTGAAATACAGTGCCACGTCAATGGAGATCATGACGAAGTTCAGAATGTAAAAGAAGAACGACAGATAGAACAGCGCACCGCTTGCATCCATGGCAGCCAGCTGAATGACCTTACGGACGATACCGCAAGCATAACCGAGCAGCAGGAATACCTCAAAGAAAAGGCTCTTGCCCTTGGCAGTACGGGAAATCAGCGATCTGCGAATGGAGATCGGCCATGAAAGACCAAAGCAGAATATGGTCAAGGCTTCAAGTAAGTCAACAAGTCCGGTCATAAGAACTTCCTTTCAAAAAACAATCAGATATTGGGCTGCTTTGTATAATTGGGCAGGAGCTTGGGGGACACAGCGGTTGTTTCAATTCCCGCATCTGCAATTTCCTTTTCAAATGCCGCAACGTGATCAAGCGTCAGCGCACCGGGTTCGGTTTCTTTTGCTGCCTCTGCCGCGTGAACACCTGCGTTTCTGCCGAAGACGATGATGTCAAGCAGAGAGTTGCCCATCAGACGGTTCTTGCCGTGGATGCCGCCGACGGCCTCGCCTGCAACAAACAGGTTCTTGACGTTAGTCGTTTCACCGTTGACGTTGATGTCAAGCCCGCCGTTCTGGTAGTGCAGTGTCGGGTAGATCAGAATCGGCTCGCGGCGGATGTCGATGCCGTATTTGGCAAACATGCGCATCATCGCGGGAATGCGCTTTTCAATCGTACCCTCGCCGCCGATCATCTCGATCATAGGTGTGTCGAGCCAGATACCTTCCCCGTTTCCTGTTTCAACACCGTTGCCGCGCTCGTTACATTCACGGATGACAGATGCCGCGGTGACATCGCGCGTTTCCAGCGGATGCATGAAGACCTCACCGTTTTTGTTGACGAGCTTTGCACCGAGAGAGCGCACCTTTTCGGTGACAAGCGCACCGAAGATCTGCGACGGGTAAGCAACACCGGTCGGGTGGTACTGCAGGGTTTCCGCATAGAGAAGTTTTGCACCCGCACGGTAGCCGAGTACCAGGCCGTCCGCCGTTGCACCGTAGTGGTTGGACGTCGGAAAGCCCTGATAATGCATGCGACCTGCACCGCCCGTGGCGATGATGACCGTCTTTGCACGTGCGACGAGCAGATCCTTTGTTTCCATGTTCATCAGAACCGCACCTGCGGCATTGCCCCGGTCATCAAGGATCAGCTCAATGGCAGAGGTAAAGTCAACGACGGGAATGCCGAGGTTGAGCACTTCGTCACGGAGCGTTCGCATGATCTCCGCACCGGAGTAGTCCTTTGCCGCATGCATACGCTTGCGGGACGTACCGCCGCCGTGCGTCGTGATCATCGTGCCGTCCTCATCCTTGTCAAATTCGACACCGAGGTCGGACAGCCATGCAATCGCTTCCGGTGCATCGCAGACGAGCTTTGCCAGCAGCTCACGCTTTGCCGCAAAGTGACCACCGCCGAATGCATCGACAAAGTGAATTGCGGGAGAGTCGTTCGGTTTGTCCGCCGCCTGAATCCCGCCCTCTGCCATCATCGTGTTCGCATCCCCCATGCGGAGCTTCGTCACGATCATGACCGATGCACCCGCGCGGTGTGCCTCGATTGCCGCAGCCGTACCTGCACCGCCGCCGCCGATGATCAGCACATCGATATCGTAGTCGGGCTTCGACAGATCGACACTGTCAGCGGTGATGCGGCTGTGTGCCTGCAGCATATCCGCAAGCTCATGCGGAACACGGTCGCCTGCATTGGGACCGATCTTCAAGGCTTCAAACTGGTCTTCCCTGTAGTCGGGATGGACTGCGGAGAGAACCTGTTCTTTCTGCTCCGCCGTCATGCGCTCCGGCTCCATTGCAAGGTTCTTTTCTCTTGCAGCTTCCACAAGGGCAAGCGATTTTTGGAATTGTTCGGAATACATATTTTCCCTGCCCCCTTACTTTTCAATCTCTCTTGTGTTATAGAGTTCTTTGAGTTCATCGATTGGCTTCTCCATGAGTGCTTCGATCAGCTCCTTGAAGTCCCCGTTCTTGATTTCCTTGACGCGGTCTTCCAGATGTCCGCATCCCGGTGCGAGGTACTTGCCGTTGATGCGGCGCGCAAGCATCGCGACCTGCGGATGGGAAATACCCGCGGGACAGCGGGAGGAGCAGACACCGCACATAACGCAGTCAAACGATGCTTCTGCACATGCCGCAAAGTCGCCGCGCTGTGCATAGGCAATATACTGCATGACGTTTAACCCCTGGGTACAAGCCTTGGTGCAGGCGTTGCAGCCGACACACGCATAGATTTCGGGATACAGCTGCATCATGACAGCCTCTGTGGGGGTGACTTTTTCCATGTCGTAGACCTGCTTGACCAGCGGGAAGAACGGCAGGGTTGCAATATACATATTGTCCTCGACCTTCGTCTGGCAGGCAAGGCATGCATGCAGGTCACGCTCGCCCTTGATGCGGTAGAACGTCGCATACGCACCGCAGAAGCCGTTTCTGCAGCCGCATCCGCGCACCAGCTGATATCCGGCATATTCCATCGCCGTCATAATGGTCAGCTCAGCCGGGACAGTATACTGTTTCCCAAACAGAAAAATATTTACAGTATTCATTTATTTATCCTCATTTAATATTCGCTCGGCAGCTCTTCCAGCTCATCACAGCGGAAGACGGGACCGTCCTTGCATACATAGTTCGATCCGACATTGCACCGTCCGCACTTGCCGACACCGCACTTCATACGCAGTTCCAGCGTCGTGTAAATCTGCGTTTTGTCAAATCCGAGTGCGCACAGACCCTCGAGTGTAAACTTGATCATAATCGGAGGTCCGCAGAGGACTGCCGTTTTGTTCGTATCGAAGCCAAGCTCTTTGACGTAATTGGGTACAAAGTCGACGTGTCCGTCCCAGCCCTCCTGCTCACGGTCAATGGTCAGGTGGACATGGACATCGGTATCGGTTGCCCACTCACCTATGATCTCCTCGTAGTCAAGCAGATCATCCTTGGAGCGGGAACCGTAGACGATATCGATCCTGCCGTAC
>JAFTLK010000068.1 GCA_017455975.1 Clostridia bacterium
ATCCTCAATCAGCATCCGTGAAAACAGAACATTTTGTCCGCACCATGCCAGTTCAAAGCAGTTTCCTCTGCGATAAACAAAACCGCCGTTGCCGTCCGACACAAACCCGATATGAAAGCCTTTATATCCGTTGTAATCGGTAATCAGACTCTTTGCAAACGCAATCGAGCGATCCCAGAGGTCTTTATTTTTCGGCGTGGAAAGTGCGCGGTTGTCGCCGTACAGCGAAAGCGCCGTATCGAGCACATCACAGATGCCGTAGTTTTCCCAGCGCGGCTTGGAAACGGACAGATATGCGCCGAGCGTGACGGTTTCCCCGGGAGCCATGGTGAAGAACGTTTCGTAACCGTCGGCGTACTTGTCGCGGTCACTGTAGGTCAGCGGCAGCTCAGCTACAGGATGCGACAGCTCCTGCACAAATCCGCCGTCCCGATCGCGGAAAATTGAGCAGGACGATTCCAGTGACACTGCATCCTCGGTCGATGCAAACAGCGCACAGGCAAACTCGCGGTTTTCCGTCAGCGTGCAGGCGGGAATCGAAACGCGGTCATAGGCAAAAACCCAGCGCTGTCCGTCACGTTCCAGACCTTTGGGTTCCAGACCCGCGCCGAATTCGTTGCCGTTGACATTGACGCACGGAATCAGATATTTCGTTGCAGAAAACATCTCCTTGACGCGCAGAGCGATACGCACGGAACGTGTCTCGGATGACAGATTTTTCCATGTGCGGCGCAGATAAAAGAGCGTATCGGACTTCTGCTCCACAGTCATTCTGACCTCATTTTTGTCATCGCGGCAGACACTGCAGTCCTGCTCCATCTCCGCAAACGGGACGACGGTTTCCCCCCCGTCCTCGATCACAACCGGTGCAAGCAGCACGCAAACCAATCCGTCAGGCGATTCCGACGCCGAAAAAACGCCGTTCTGATAAGTAATATAAGCTTTCATGTTGTTCTCCTTGTTTGAAATTGATATCGGTTACAGCAATGCCGCCAGTTCCTCAAAGGAATTGACAATTCTGCCGTCATAATCTTCGCCGTCGCGGTTGAACAGAATCGGCGTGATGCCGAAGGCTTCTGCCGCGCGCAGGTTTTCCACACTGTTGTCAACAAACAGGCAATCCTCCCCGGATACACCGAGCGTTTTCAGCGTGTGGGCATAAATTGCGGGATCGGGCTTGCGCAGTCCGACGTCTCCGGACACGATCTTCTGCCTGAAATATCTGTCAAGCTGATGGTATTCTGTGATATACCGACTCCATTCCGACACATCGGTCGACAGCAGAACAAAATTGTATTTCTGATAGAATTGCTCTGCAAACAGACGAAATCCGGGGTCAAGCGTCAGATGGTGTTCAATATAATCTTTCATAGAACCCTGCGGATCGTCATAACCGAGCCGGGACAGAAATTCATCGGAAGATAGTTTTCCGTACCCTGCCTGTGTGAACAGTTTTTCCACGCGAAAGATATGCGTGATGTGATCATAGGCAGATTGAGGAAAATGGGCATAAGTATAAGGAATGAAATTGCCCTTGCTTTCTTCGAGAATGACACCGTACATATCAAGCAATAAGGTTTTCATTGCATCGTTCCTCTCCATTCGCAGATATAAAATTAACAGATAAAGAATCGCCACACGATCAACAATATCCCGCAGAAAAGGCAATTCTGCGGTGCGCCGTAAGGTCGTCAAGTACCTGTGCGGCAATGCGCTGTGCCCGGATGCATGCCCGTTCATCGTCCTCCTCCGACAGGAGTGCTGTGACCATTTCGCGGCTTTCCCAGATATGCGGCAGGGTTGCGCAGATCTGCATCGCCCGTTCCGTCATGCCGGCATCGCGGTATAAGAGACACAGATGCGCCTTTGTGGTACTGCGCACCTTGTCATTGGTGCTCAATGCCAGAACCCGTTCCGACAGCGCAATCGCCTCGGTGCGGTCTTCCGCCGCCCCCGATGCACCGAGCGCCATCGCAAGCTCACACATCAGCCCGTCATGACCCGGATAAACCGCAAGTGCACGGCGCAGAACCTGTGCGGCAGCGGCATAATCCCCGTTCTTTTCCAGCGCAATGGCTTCGGTAAAGATCGCGTTCAGATCGTGCTCCTGTCGGATGGTCTGCACCCCGAGCAGCTCGTCAACCGTCAGCGAAAACAGATTGGCAATGGCGGGCAGAAGCTCCATGTCGGGATAACAGGTTCCCGATTCCCAACGGCTGACCGTCTGCGGAGACACACCGAGCAGCTCTGCCGCCGTCTCCTGTGTCATACCGGTTTTATTGCGGCAGCGTTTGAATGTTTGTCCAATGTGCAGTTTCATAATCGTAACCTCCGTTGTTTCCTTTCGGTATCAAGAGTATACCATATCCGACATCCGGTTTCCATGGCACGGTACGGATATTCCTCCTGCACAGGACGGAAGTGACGGTTTGGATATCCCGCGGCAGTTACAGCAGCTCAACAGTACCGTCCTCTGTGCGTCGGAACGGTTTCGCGCCGCTGCCAAGAACGGTACGCACATAATCGGCTTCATCGGCAATCGGATGATCTGTCATCATACCGCCGAGCGTTTTCAGCGCACCCGCCTTATGGTTGTCCGAGCCGGCATAGCGGATCAGACCGTAGTTTTCGGTATACTGTGCCGCGAGCGTATTTTCAAATTCCGAGCGGCAGGCATTGAAGATTTCAACACCGTGCACACAGCGCGGGTACAG
>JAFTLK010000069.1 GCA_017455975.1 Clostridia bacterium
TATTTCAACCGTGCGCTGAAGATCACGGGCGGCGGCGGACCGGGTAATCAAGGGATGATGCTCGTTTCGATTCAGAGACAGGATTTTGGTTCGGCATTTCTTTACATGATTGAGGGTGCGCGCGATGCGTTTACCCATTCGATCTGGGAGGTTTATCAGGCGATGAAGCTCCGTCCCGATTATGCCGAGATTTCAGCAAATGCGTTTGAACAGTATTCGCTCTATGAACTAATGAAGTTCGAACGCAACCGCACGGCATTTGACCCGACGCTGGACACAGTCGGACAACAGATCACGCTCGGCAAGCTCGTCTGGCCGACAACGCTGCAGGACTGGCGGTATTCGTGCTTTTCGATGTTTGATAAGTGCGCCGCTTATGGGGAACAGCTTATCGGTGCGCTCGGTGAGGAGCTCGGCGAGGTCGGTGAAGCACTTGATATTCTGCTGACCTCAAAGGACTTCCGGGACATGGCACAACGGTTTGCATCGTCGTCGTTTATGCCAAAGGAAAAAACGGAAGCCGAGGAGCAGATTTCCTATGAGCAGGAAATGTTCTGGCTGTCGATTCTCGGAGAATATGTCGATTATCAGGCAAAGAAGATCGAGGAAAAGCATCTGGAAACGATCGGCAACCTTGCCATCGATGAAATCAGCGAAGTCATTATGATGTATGCCGAGAAAAACATGGAGCGCATGATGACCGGATATGACGAGCGATTCGATGACCCGTATTTTTTGATGAACAATATGTACAGCTATATGCTGTGGATGGTCAACGCCATGACGGTTATGAAGGAAACTGTCATTGATAACCATTCCATTGCAGTTCTGACAGAGGAAGAAAGTGCCAAGGTCGTGCGGCTCATCAACAATGAGATCAATACCTGCGCAAAGGATATCAACAAGTCCTATGAGCAAGTCCGAATCCTCATGGAAGAATACTGGCTTTATGCAAATGCGATCCTCGGTCTGATTGCGGATGATACGATTTACAACGAATACCGTGCAGAACAGCGTTACCGTGTTGCGACAACACCGTCTGTTTATATTCTGGAAACAGCAATGGTATCGTTTACGGTTGCGTATGTCAACGACGGTATTCCGATGCTCGGAAAACCTGCTGATGGCGGCTCGGTTGTCGGTGTGGTTCCGTCGTTCCCCAAGCTCCCTGTGTCCGGTAAGGGTGCAACGCCCGAGGCTCTGATGTACGGTGATATCTACGTTCCCAACATCGGAAAGGTAACACAGGAAGTCATCGGTCTGACACCGGAGGAAATTGAGGAAGCACTGGAGCTGCAGCGGATGCTGACCTATCAGGACAACTACGATCGGATGATCGCGGAAATGACCCCGGAGCAGCGCGTAAGGTTTTTGGCTTACCAAGCAAATCCGAACTGTGTCAACCGCACGATCATTCTCCAGCCATACAATGCATCGGGCGGTCCTGTCATCGGCTTTTACAGCGAAAAGATTCCGTATGTGACGGGTTCGGCGGAAATGGAGCTCGGTCCGCCCGGGAAACCGATTGCGAAGCTGTCCTATGACTCCAACGGCAATATGGGTATTTCCATCAAGGACATGGCTGGCATTGAGACAAGCCCGCAGGATGTCACGGTGTTTGTCGGGGCGAAAAAGAGTCTTTGGGAACTGCAGAAGCTGGAGAGCCAGGGGGTCAGTGTCGGTCTGGATGTTGCGGCAGAGGCGAATGCCCGGATTTTTGCCACTTACAATTACCGTACAGGCAAGTTTACCTCGGGCGGCGCAAAGGCGGGTGCGTCTGCACGCATCGGCGGTTTGGCAGGTCTGGAGGGTGAG
This sequence comes from Clostridia bacterium, assembly GCA_017455975.1. GTDB lineage: Bacteria > Bacillota > Clostridia > Oscillospirales > CAG-272 > RGIG3925. Next base: position 1,816 of record JAFTLK010000069.1, read on the forward strand.
CTTTCTCACAACGTCGTGACGGGACTGTCCCAGAGCGATATTTCCACGATCTGGTTCGGTCGTAAATTCGGTATAAAAACACTTTGGAGTTGGAAATGGCCGTGATACGGTCATGAACATACAGAAACAAAAATTTTCATAACAAAGGTGATTTAATTATGGCATTTTGCGGAAATTGCGGAACGAAAGTAGAAGACGGAAAGAAATTCTGTCCCGAATGCGGCGCACCGATGGAAGCGGCTCCCGCACAGACATCGGCACAGCAGCAGACACAGCAGCAGACACAACAGATTCCCGTACAGCCCACGGCGCAGCAGCAGTTTGCACAGCAGCCTGATGCGGGTAAAGGAAAGGGCAGCACTGACTATACAAGTCAGTTTGATCCCGCAGACATTGAAGCCAACAAGGTGATGGCATTACTCGGTTACATCCTGTTCCTGATTCCGATGCTTGCGGCAAAGGAATCGCGTTTTGCTCAGTTCCATGCAAACCAGGGACTGCTTCTGCTTCTGGCAGGTATCATTGTCGGTACTGCAGGCAGTATCATTCCGGTGCTTGGATGGTTTTTGATTCTGCCCATTGGCAGTGTTGCTGTTGCTATCCTCGGAATCATCGGTATTCTCAATGCGCTCGGCGGTAAGGCAAAGGATTTGCCGCTGATCGGCAAATACCGTCTGCTCAAGTAATACGGTCATAACGGCGGGACTGCTGTGCTGAGAGGTACGGCAGTCCTGTGACCGCACAGGAAAGGAGATTCACAATGAGAAAATACAGATTTCTTTTGATCTGCATCATGGCGGTGATGCTGGTGTTCACGCTGACCTGTTCTGCGGCCGCGGAAAAACAGCTTATGATTCTGTCGAGAAAGCCTGTGGTCATGATTCAGCCGAAGAATACGACCGTCTATGCAGGGGATCCGATCAGCTTTTCCATCGGTGTTGCTGGAAAGGATCTTCAGTTCCGCTGGAGCTATGAGATCGGCGGAGAGACATATCTGCTCTTTGACGGGGCATACAACCGCCCCGATGTGACGCTTGCGGCAGCGGCGAATCCAGACATCCACAACGGAATGAAGGTCTCCTGCTACATCTGGAACGATTACGGCGATACCTTTACGGAAACGGCGGTCGTTACCGTTTCTCCGCGCAGCTTTGAGGATGTCAGAGAAAATGACTGGTATTATGCCGATGTCATGCGCGCTGTGGAAAACGGTCTGATCAGCGGTGTGTCCGCAACAGAATTCAAGCCGCAGGACAACATCACAATCGCGGCGGTCATCAAGCTGTCCGCATGTCTGCATCAGCTGAGATCTCAGGGTACGGTCACGCTGACGCCGGGTGAAACGACGTGGTATGACCCTTACGTCGAATATGCAAAGGAACACGGCGTTATTCAGGGTGATGAATGGCTCGGCTTTTATAACAAAGAAGCAACCAGACTTGAATTTGTGCGGATTCTCTATCCCGCACTTCCCGCGTATTCCTATACCGATCCCAATTACATCGAGGCAGATGCAATTCCCGATCTGCCGAGCGATGCAAATTGGGCAGGACCTGTCTATGTGTTCTACCGCGCGGGGATTCTGACGGGCAGTGACACCTTCGGTTCGTTCCGACCGGGTGCGATGATCAGCCGCGGTGAGGTCGCCGCGATCCTAACCCGCATGGTCGATGCGTCGACACGCCGATTCCTCTCTCTGCCGATTCCCGATCTTGGGGAAATGGCAGGTCCGATGTGCTGGACTGCGGTGGAGAACCGCTTTGTGTTCATCACGGAGCAGAACGGCAAGCCGGCTGTCGTACACGGTCTGTTTGACAGCGAAACACAGATCGGACATATCCGCCGTGCGACAAGACAGGGTGATCTTCTGACGCTGGAGCTTTATTATCCCGCATATACGCTCGGACTCGGCGAGGATGCGGAGGTCATTGAGGAACGCTATGAATCGCTGAAGATCGATCTGTCGGGTCTTGACGTTGACGGACGGGTGAAGATCTCCGTCAGCGGCGGCGAATACAATGAATATTATCCGGCAGGACCGACCTTTGAGGACGGCTACCGGAACACACACGAATCATAAAATACAGATAAACGGAGGACAACATCATGGCTGGAATTTTAGACGGATTGGTAAAGGGTCTTGCAAGTCTTGCGCCGCAGGATGATCCCGAAATTCAAATGTACAATAAACAGAACGAACTCAAAGGACTGCATGACAAGGAAGAGGCAATTTACGCAAAACTTGGCCGCAGACTGTATGAGGAAAACGGCAAGGAAGCATATCCCGAAGAAGCCGTTCAACTGGATGCGCTTGCTGCTAACTGTGCCGAGATCGAGGAACAAATCAAACAGATGCAGGCGGAAAAGGAAGCAAAAGAAAAGGCAGAAGCGGAAGCACGTGCGGCAAGAGAAGCCGATGAAGCGGCGCGCACCTGTCCCGAATGTGGTGCGGTCAATCCGGAGGGCACGAAATTCTGCGGTGAATGCGGCGCCAGACTTCCTGAAAAAACAGAAAACAGGAAGCGCTTCTGTACTGCATGCGGCGCAGAGATTGGTGAGGGTATGAAATTCTGCGGTGAGTGTGGAGCACGGCAGGCAGAATAATGTGTTTTCGCATAGATGGGGGACAATGGATCTGACCTGACGGTATTCGGCGGGAGGTGTGAAACTGGCTGTTTCAATCCGTGTATCAAACCTTGAAGACACAGAAGATGTCATTTGGATTAACATTGGTGAAAGAGAATAGCATCTACCATTGGGGACGGTGTCCGCGTCTATGTTAATGCAAATACAGCGGATCAAGGCTGCGGAATGAGGAGGAATGGCGGTATCACATATCATATCGATGTGATCTCATCGGAAAAGTGGCAGATGATTTTTGCTTTGTACTTCCTTTCGATTGTGAATGAGACTTAATGATTGATCTTCCCAAAAACCTGATAATATAATGAAAATCCTGCATTTGCAAGTATAATGAAAGGAAAGAAAACCACGAAATACGGTAAATAACGGTTCCCCAACCTAAATCAATGATGATTATTCGTGAATGTGACGATGAAGCTGAAACTAAATCATAAAAACGTTTTCTGATAACAAGAAACCGTTCTGTACCTGTTCGGTATGGAACGGTTTTTCCTGTATATATAGTCAAGAAATTGCCCGACAGAGGTAACAGTTACAGTATGGAAGTTCGTTTCCATGAATGTTCTTTGTCGGGCTATTTATAATATGGGAAAATTTAAGAATCAGAACAAGAACACACAACCATATTTGCAGGATTTATTAAGATTATTCCTCGGAGTAGTACCCGTCTTCACGCAGCATCAATGCCGGGGAGCCGAGTAGACCGAGGCAGAAACGGGTCGTACCGAGGTCCTGCGTAATGTAAATGCGGTCATCTGTGACAGATGCATCCGTACCGTCCAGACCGATCTCAGGATGCGGCGTCTGCTGTGCATACCAACGCCACAGGGTACGGCTGCCCCAGCGCAGGAGACGGATCTCCGGGGTGTCGGCTTCCTCCGTTCTCATACGGCAGTGCAGGACAGACACATGGGCATCCGAGGAGGCGAATGCGCGCGCATGAACCTCGCCGATGGGGGTGACGGCATCGATTGTCGCGGTCGCATCGATAAGGGAAAGACGTGTCTCATATTCCTTTTGGTACATGTAATCAAAAGCGGGGTGACGGAAACGCAGAATGAGTTCACCGCCGTGCTTCTGTACGGTCTGCTCTTCTTCCTTGGAGCCGTTATAGCATTCATCATCGGGCGTTGCTCCCGGGGATGCATCCTTCCACAGGTCACTTTTGCCGATATTGATATGAATACCGTCGCGCTCCTGCCAGACAAGAGAGCCGGTATCTCCGTCGCCGATCGGAATACCTGCGGTCGGACGGTTCAGCGGTGTTCCGAAATAGAGATCGTGACCCGGCAGGCGGTCGATTGCACCGGACAGCCATTTGCCGCTTGAAAAATCAAAGGATGTAATCATTGTGTTTTCCTTTCTGTATGATGGAATCATTATGTCGTACGTTTATCATATCGTCTGCGATGTTTGGATGATTACAATCTTATTATATCATGGTATAACAGTAAAGTCTACTCATTATTTGCGAATGTTCTCCATTTATTGCAGAATCAAATCGGTTTACCTGTTTTTTGCGGCGAAAATGCAATTTTTGGTGAACATCCTCAAAAAATGATAAGACAAGTACGGGATGTTGTGATATAATACAATCAAGGATATTCTATTATTTCAGAGAGGTAATGATACAATGCAAGAAATCCGCTTTCCGACCCAGCGCAGTAAGCTGAACGGACCTCCGGTTATCACCAAAAACGGTATCATCACATCCCACGGATCAGAAATGTCCCTGTTCGTTTATCGGGGAAGACTGATGTATCTGGATGCAGGTCACTGCTGCGTTACCGACTATTTCACAGGGGAAGCCCATGCGCCCGTGCCGGATACCATGGGAACCTATTTTATGCAGGGATTCTGCGAAAACGATACTGTATATGCATTTGCAACCAAAGCAAACAGCGTTTACTGCTTTGTTACAGAAGATCTGGAACATTGGAGTACCGGTGAGGTTGTACTGACCTTCCCAGACAATTTTGAGTTGTTCAACACCGCCGTTTGCCGCGAGCCTGCCGGCTGCTGACCGAAACGGATGAAACGATGCTGTTTATCGCCGGAGAGGTCGGTTTCGGTTCGGTCAACACGTTTAATCGTAACTTCAAAGAGCAGTACCACATTACTCCGACGGAATACCGCTCCATGTCCCGTACGGCACACATGGACTGATTCATCAATTTTATGCGGCATGATGACATCTCCTGTCTCATGCCGCAGCATTTTATTATTCGAGCAGATGCGGCAGACCGAGATACGCGCGTCCAAGCTGCTTCATGTCCTGATTCGGGTCGTTCACCCGGCTTTCGGTCAGAATCACAGCTTCGATCGGCTGGGAGAGCAGGAGTACCGTTTCGCCCGCCTGTACATTGGAGAAATCGAGCAGACAATCCTCTCCGCGCTTGATGCAGCGGATGTTACACGGTGTGAAATCGCTGCTTTCCGATGCACGGTAGGCGTAGAGCGCATCGGCGTGCAGATGTGCGGGCAGAGAGACATAAAGAGGCTCACCGCGCAGACTGTCAATGGCGATCAGGCAGGATGTTTTGCTGACCTCTGCATGAACGGCAAATCCACCCTCGGCAAACAGCGAATAGGAGATGGGATCCTGTGCACGGACAGCGGGACAGATGCGGATACAACCCTCATGGCTCTGCAGAAGTGCATCGGTCAGACCTTGTGCCAACACCGGTACCGTCTCAAAATCGAAATGAACAAAATCGTCATGGCGGAGCTTTGATTGATATCCGTTTTCCGTGTTGTAAATATTGAGGAATTTGCCGACCGGGACAAACTCACCATCGTTTTCGACATTGAAGCCGCAGGGGAAGTGCTGGAATTCATCGACCATACGGTGCGATGCTTCGAGAAATTCCTCTGCCATGCCCATACGTGCAAGGAAGATCGGCAGCATACCCCAGTGAGCGTGGGTGTACGGATGGATATACAGCTGATTCTGCAGACATTCATAAAGATGCGTTCCGCGATCCTTCAGACCGAGGATACCGGCGGGGTACAGCGGTGCCAGCTCTGCGTCCGGGAATGCCGCCTCGCCGATGTCCGGATGAACAGGACGATTGCTGCCATAGGTTTTACGGTAGCGCACACCGTCGTCATCATAACCGATGGTAAAGATTTCGCCCCTGCCAACAGGCTTTCGTCCTGCACCGACACCATAGAGAATCCGCTCACCGTCCCAGTCATCGTCCAGTGACAGCGGCGCCATTTCATAGTCACAAAGATTTTCGAGAACATCGGTGCAGCGAGCCGCACGCTCCGGGTCATCCGTATGGTGCAGCAGTGTTGAAAACAGCACACGGATCATCGTTTTGTCGGTGACTGTGTCATTGAGCAGAAGCGCCCCCTCATAACAGGTTGTGCTGTGCGTGTGATACCGCCCGTCCTCGCCTTTTTCGAGAATATCCAGATAATAATCTGCCGCCGCTTCCATGACAGGGAGTGCATAGGCTTCAAGGAATGATTTGTCTCCGGTGTAGCGGTAATGCCGGTACATCTGCATACCGATCTGTGATGCGCAGGAGACATTGTCCATGTGCCAGTCCGCACCGCGGGAATATCGATCACAGACATCGTGGTAGAACGCACCCTTTTTGCCGCCTTTTGCAATCTGTGCGTAAAGCCGCGCGATGTCGAGTCCGTTTCGGCGCATATCATAATAATTGTCGCCAAGTTCCCCATGGCCTGCAGCATCGAGCGGTGCATACAAATGCTGCATATTATAATGGAAATAATAGACCCATGGCAGATAGTCGTGATACCAGCCCCACACACCGGATGTGAAGTGCGGAGGATAGGCACCGCGGCTTTCGCTGTTCATATAGTATAAATACAGATAATAGAGATTTTCGAGATAATCATCAGAAAAAGAAATGTAGGAACGGTTCCAGAAGTCTGCCCACTGCGTGCTGTGATTGACAAACAGCGTGTCCTCACCTGTTTGAATTGCCGCATCAAGGGCAGTGTCACAGGCGGTTTTCGCATCTTCTGTTGTTTCAGCGGTCTGTACAGTCCAGTAGAGTGTGATGTCAAACGCTGTTTTTCGCGGCATCAGCCAGAATCCCTCATGACAGTTTTTCCGTTCCGAAAGACGCGGTGCGGTATCACAGACCATCGCAAGTCCGACACAGAATTTTGTGGCGTTCAGCTCCTGCGTGATGTACATACGCTGTTCTGTCACGATACTTTCCGTGCCGTCAAGACCGAGTTCCGGCACTTTTTTCTGCTGTCCGTACCATCTCCAAAGCGTTCTGCTGCCCCAGCGTGCCAGACGGATTTCAGGTGCTTCTCCCTCCTCTGATGTCAGATGAAGATGCATGACAGTCGTGCGGGCATCGGCGGACGCAAATACGCGCGCATTGACCGTACCGAGCGGTGTATCTGCATGCAGTTCGGCATGGGCATCGGCGAGAATCAGCTGCGCAGAATAGGCTTTCTGATACATATAGTCAAACAGGGGGCTGTCAAAGCGCACGGTGATCTCCCCTGCGTGCTTCTGCATGGTATGGCACTCCTCCCAACCGGAACAGTAGCAGGCATCATCATATGTCGTTCCGGGCAGTGCGTCCTGCCACAGATCGGTCTTGCCGATATGAATGTGGATGCCGTCGCGCTCCATCCAGACAAGAGAACCGGTATCACCGTCACCGAGCGGCAGACCTGCCCACGGCTGGTTCAGCGGCGTACCAAAGTATAGATTGTGTCCCGGCAGAAGATCGGTGGTTTTCTGTATGGAGTGTCTTGTTTTGAGATCGTAGGTTGTGTGAAGCATATGTCCTCCGGAAAACTTTTTCTATATTATATCGTATTTTTTCGATAAAGTCTGCTCATTATTTGCAAATGTATCTCATTTATTGCGCAATCGGATCGATTTCATAGTTATGACCATAGCTTTCGCCCAGCGAAAGCTACCTTTCTTGCGGAATTGGGGCTGGTTTTGCGGAGCAAAATCGCCATTGCTCCAATGGCGAAAGCCACAAAACGCGGTTTGAAAGATTTATCTTTCAAACTTCATACAGAAGAGCAAATTGAATCATGAGATTCATTTTACTTCTGTTCAAAAAAGAATTTTTGGCGAATAAAGGGTTGCTGCAAGAACATGCAGCAACCCGCGATTCTGTTGTGAAATCCCGATAACCTTGTTACGAATAAAGCGGGAAGTAGATATAAAGCGGCGTACATCTGCCGTTTACAAAAATTTCGAGAACCATTCTGTTTTCGGCCTCGACTGTTTCACCTGCTCTGATCACGAAATCGGCAGAGCCCTTGCCGCTGGTATGCGGATTGAATGCCTTGGTCATCAGCGTTCTCTTGCCTTCCGCGGTAAATCCGTCGGGAAGAAGCCAGCGAAGCTGTATCGTGCGCGGTTCGTCCTCAAAGAACTGCTTGGACTGAAGCTCAAGGTGAACACCGATCTCGCCGCCTGCCTGAATTTCCGGTGCACGGTCAAGGGTAAGATTGGCATACATCATCACGTTTTCCGCGTAAACCGTGTAAGGCTTCAGACTCTTTGCGACCTCTCCTGCCTTCTTTGCCAGTGCCAGAAGCTGATCGTAAACACCGTTTGTATCGGTCGTGTCACCGAACTCCACCGTGTAGCCGGGCAGCTGTTCTCCCGAATACATCCAGTTGGAATGACGGATGGAATGGGCACCAACGACGGTAGGTGCCAGCCTGACGACGCGCTCGGTCAGCTCGGTGCAGGTCTTGGGGATATTCTTGCCGTTGTTGCCCTTTGCAATCGAAACGGTGACGATGTCATCGCCGATATACTCGCTCCAATCCTTCGGTACACGCTCGGTACCCCAGAGAATACCCATCGTAGCGCCGACAGTTGCACCGGTACAGTCGGTATCGTCGCCGCAGTTGATGGCGGTAATCATGGATTTTTTGAAGTCACCTTCACCCCAGAGCAGACCGATGACCGCATAGGTCACGTTGGAGGGTGCTTCAAACCAGCCGTCTCCGATGTCTGCGTTCAATTTCTGCACGGCGTTTCTGGCGTCAGACCAGACCATGTCTTTTTCGTAGCATTCCAGGACGAATTTGATGCTTTGCGCCATTCTGGAA
>JAFTLK010000070.1 GCA_017455975.1 Clostridia bacterium
CCTTGAAAACCTCATCGACACCGAAGAACTCGCCCTCATGGAAGGCGCAGGTTCCGAAGTGGCAGGCATCATGGCAATCACCAAGGTTGCTGCTCTCGCATATCTGATGTTCATCCTCTACACTCCCCCGTGCTTCGCCGCAATCGGTGCAATGAACGCGGAAATGAAGTCCGCGAAGTGGGTATGGGGCGGTATCGGTCTCCAGCTCGCAACCGGCTACACCGTAGCTTACCTTGTTTACACCATCGGCACCATCGTTACCGGCGGCGCGCTGAATGTCGGTGCGGCAATCGCAGGTCTCGTTGCGGTTCTCGCTATGGCAGGTGCGGTCATCGCAATCATCAACAATACCAACAAGAAGCTGAAAGCGGAATACGCACTCAGCAAGTAATTTATGACTGATTTTATACTTATCGTAATTTTACTCGGTATCGCCGCTGCAATCGTGTTCTATCTCTATAGAGAAAAGAAACGCGGCATCACCTGCGTCGGATGCCCTCATGCGAAACAATGCGCAAAGTCGAAATCCGGCGGATGCAGCTGCAGCGGAGCAAAAGAAAAGAAGTAATTCCACCTGAGGGGATGTGACTCTGAAAGCGCATCCCCTCATTCTGAAAACGGAGGTTAGCAATGACTAACACCCCCTGTTTAACCGCGGTCCATGTCCGATATCTTCTGGCAATCAAACGATTGTACACCGAAAAAGGGCTGTACAGTTCCGAGATTGCCAAAGAACTCGGTGTGACAAAACCTACTGTCCACAATATGATGGATGTTTTTCTGGAACGAAATTACATCTATAAAGAACCGCAGGGCCCGGTTTATCTGACAAAATACGGAATGCGTGTTGCAGATGAATATGAACTGTATTATCACAAAATAAGAGATGTCCTCTTTTCAGACAGAAAAATCGATCACACCGCAGAGACTGCAATCTGCGCTCTGCTGGGAGAACTGTCCGAAGAAAATCTCGGTATTCTCGCGCAGGAAATCGAATTGTCTGCTGCAATGTAGGAGAAAATCATGACCGATATCATTATCATTGCCGTTGTTATTGTGATCGCCGCAATCGGTATCCGTTCCACAATCAAGCATTTCAGGGGACAGGGCGGATGCTGCGGAGGCGGCGGCTACAAGCCCCGGAAGAAAAAACTGAAGAATATCCTGTATACAAAAACGTTTACAGTGGACGGTATGCACTGTGATCACTGCAAAAAAACGTGTGGAAGAAGTGGTCAATGATATGGCAGGGATCGCCGGTAAGGTCGATCTGAAAAAAGGCGAACTGACTGTTTCCTATGCCGAAGAAGTGGATGACGAGCGAATCATCGTAAGAATTGAAAAAGCAGGATATACCGTAACCGGCTGCAAAGGATAAGTGAATGCTGACACACACGCCAACCACCCTGGAAAAAAGTATGTACGGTGAGAACATTGAGGTAGTCTCACGGGAATCGGACTGCACCGTCTACCGCATGACCGATGCACCGGAAGAATCCCGTATTACTGCTTATACCGTATTTCCCGGAATTCAGATTGTCTATCGGAATATTCACTCCCCAAACTGCCGGATCCGTCAGAAAACCACGAATGTGATTCTGGAAATCAGCCACTGCCGTGAAGGGCGGCTGGAATATGAAGCGGATGACACCTGCTGTTATCTGATGCCGGGCGATATTGCCATTCTGCACCGGCACTGTGCCGACTATTCTACCCTGTTTCCCCTTAATCATTATCACGGCATCAGTGTCATTGTTGACCTGTCGGAAACGCCCCGCTGCTTATCCTGCTTTCTTGCGGATGTCACGGTATCCCCACACGATCTTGCGGACAAATTCTGTTCCGACAGACCGTTCTTTGTTGCCCGTTCGGGACCGGGGATCGAGCATATCTTTTCGGAGCTGTATCAGGTTCCCGAAGAACTGAAACAGGGATATTTCAAAGTCAAGGTACTGGAACTGATGCTGTTTCTGAGCGCACTCCCCATGGATACGGATGAAACACCGTCCCGAAGCTGTCCCCGTCCGCACGTTGTTCTTGCGAAGAATGTGCATCATTATCTGACCGAACACATTTCCGACAGAATCACACTGGAGCAGCTGTCCTCTGTTTTTCACATTTCGGGAACTACGATCAAGAACAGCTTCCGGACCGTATACGGAGTATCTGTGTACAATTTCATCCGAACCAAGAAAATGCAGATGGCAGCGGAACTGCTTCTGCACAGTGATCTGACAATCATGGATATTGCAGGGCAGTTCGGATATGACAATGCCAGCAAGTTTTCGGGTGCCTTCAAAGATGTCTTGGGTCTTTCTCCGAGCGAATACAGAATCGCACGCAAATAAACAGAATGATTGTCTGAATGGAGCCGCATTCTCTCTTTTTGGAGTGGATGCAGTTCCATTTTCTTTGGTATAATACTTTCACAGAAACGCCGAACGGTGTAATTGGAATACGTATCAGTTAGCAGCAGCTAACTCCAAGACAAGGAGATGAATGTATGAGTATCGTGATTTTAGGCGGGAACGAATGTATGGCCAGACAGTATGTAGACCTGTGCGGGAAATATAAATGCAAGGCGAAGGTATATCCGAAGATGTCAAACAGTGTGAGAAACATCGGATGTCCCGATCTTCTGGTTCTGTTCACCAACACTATATCTCATAAAATGGTCCACTGTGTTCTCGGAGATCTGGACAGCCGCACACGGATTGCCCGCTCTCACAGCAGCTCCATGGCAGCACTGAAAGGGATTCTGGAAGAACACGTCGTCTGAAGAACAGTGAACAGCTGGGTGCTGCACTGGCATAAAAAAGGATACATTCTCCTGTTTTTCCTGAAAAGCGGGTGTTCCTACAGCATACGAAATGTCTGGAAACACTCGCTTTTTTCCGTTTGTTTTTCTTCTGTCTATTCAAAAATTGTTCTTACGGAATTGACAATGCTGCAAAAATCTGATATAATATCTCCAGTTAGCAGATGCTAATCACCGTGATTGCATCTTTTTTCTTCACAGTCCAGTTAGCACAAACTAACTATTTCCCCGAGGTGATAGTATGATTGACAAAAGCCTTCTCCGATTGCTTGGAGAAAACAAAAAGTATATCATTTACACGGTCGCTTTGATGGTGGTCGGATTGTTCGCAAACGTAGGCATAACCGCCTCGATCTGCTGGGCGATCCATCTTGCCATCCATTATGATGAATACAGCGGTGGTGCATTCGTTTTCCTGTGGCCTGCGGTGTGTGCGGCGGTCGGAATTGCGGTAAGATACACGACCACCCGCCTTGTGGGTGAACTCAGGGACATCCTCGGCAGAAAGGTCAAGAAAGATCTTCGCGAACGTGTTTACAACAAAATCGTCCGGCTCGGTGTGCGTTCTGCCGACAGCATGAGCATGGCAGGGCTGACGCAGGTTTCCATGGAAGGTGTGGAACAGCTTGACCTCTATTATTCCTCCTACATTCCGCAGTTTTTCTATGCAATGATCGCTCCCTTCCTTCTGTTCGGCATCACGGTCGGTATACAGTGGCAGGTCGCTCTCGTTCTGCTTTGCTGCGTTCCGCTGATTCCCGTCTCCATCATCGTCGTATCCAGATGGGCAAAGCGGATTTTCGCAAAATACTGGGGTAAGTACACCTCGATGGGGGACTCCTTCCTCGACAGCGTACAGGGATTAAAGGAGCTGAAAATCTTCAAGGCCGACGAAGCACAGCACGCAAAGATGAACGAAACCAGCGAGGATTTCCGCAGGATCACCATGAAAGTCCTCGTCATGCAGCTTGCCAGCACCACCATTATGGATCTGGTGGCATACGGCGGCGCGGGGCTTGGGATTGCCATGTCTATCCTTGCCGTAACAAAGTGGGGCTTGTCTCCTGTGGCGGCACTGTTCCTCATTCTCGTTGCGGTGGACTTCTTCCTTCCGCTTCGTACCTTCGGATCGGCATTCCATATTGCCATGAACGGCGCATCTGCCGGAAAGAAGATCCTCTCGCTTTTGGAACAGCCCGATCCCGTCTGGGGTGAAGAATCGGTTGAAGATACCGAACTCAAGGTCGATAACGTGACCTTCTCCTACGACGGAAAGCGTGATGTACTGAAGAACGTGACGATGACCTTCCCGAAAAACGGCATGACCTCTGTTGTCGTTGAATCGGGATGCGGAAAATCCACCGTTGTGAATCTGCTGTCCGGTGCGTTCCGTCCGAAATCGGGGGCTGTAACGGTTGGGTGCAAGGCCCTCGAAAGCCTTTCCCGTGAGTCCTATTACACACACCTTGCAGTTGTCAGTTACAATACCTATATTTTCAACGAAACGGTACGTGCAAACTTTATGCTGGCGAACCCAAACGTGACCGACAAAGAAATCTATGACGTTCTTGAAAAGGTCAACCTTGCAGACTTTATCCGTGAAAATGGGGGGCTGGACAAAAGGATTGCCGAGGATGCCTCCAATATATCCGGAGGTCAGAAGCAACGGCTTGCACTTGCGGTCCGCCTTGTGGCAAATAAGGATATCTACATATTCGATGAAGCCACCAGCAACATTGACATTGAGAGCGAAGCCATCATTATGGCAAATATCAAGGCTCTTTCGAGAGAAAAAGCAGTTATCGTGATTTCCCACCGCCTTGCCAATGTGGTGACCTCCGACCTGATTTACTATATGGAAGCGGGCGAACGGAAGGAAAGCGGAACACACGGTGAACTTATGGAAAAAGGCGGCGGCTACGCAAAGCTCTATACCACACAGAAAAACCTTGAAGAAGGATACGCGGAGGTGAATGGATAATGAAAAAGCAAAAACTTCGCCGAAGCGGGGCTGTCATCATTGCAAACCTCATTCTCCTTCTCGGCAGTCTTGCGTGGATTATGATTCTGGCTGTTATCAACGGCTCGGTCGGATTTCTCTGCGCGATGGGGGTAACACTGATGGGAGCCGTCGGCGCTGCCAAAGCACTGGGGGAGGTAATCCCACTCTCCTACGGACTGATTATCGGTCTTGCCATAGGATGCGGTGTCCTTCGCGGTCTGCTTCGTTATCTGGAGCAGTACAGCAACCACTATATCGCATTCCGTCTGCTTGCGGTACTCCGTGACAGGATTTTCGGAGCACTCCGTACACTTTGTCCTGCAAAGCTCGAAAGCAAACAAAAAGGTTCGATCATCGCCATGATTACCTCGGATATTGAAACTCTTGAAGTGTTCTACGCACACACAATCTCACCCATCTGTATTGCAGTAATCGTGTCGGCCTGTGTTTTCCTGTTCGTAGGATTTGTTTCAAGCTGGTATCTCGCATGGATCGCACTTCTCGGATATATTGCCATCGGCGTGATTGTACCGCTGATATCATCCGGCAGACTCAAGGCTTCCGGTGTGAGATACCGTGCGGAATTTGCATCCTTCAATGCTTACTTTCTTGACAGTATCAAGGGGATCCGCGATATTGTTCTGAATAATGCAGGCGAAGAACGAATGAAAGAGGTCAACGACCGTTCCGATATTCTGCTCCGTGAAACCAAGACGATGAAGCACGATATTACCAAAGCAAGTGCGGCAACGGAACTCTGTGTATCACTGTTCATCCTCGCAAGTCTCGCAGTCGGCATCGCGCTTGTCGCTGCAGATATGCTCTCCATCGGCAGAATGGTCATCGGCGTGGTTGCGGTGTTCGGCTCATTAGTACCTGTGATTGCGATCTCTGCTTTGCCCGGAAACCTCACACAAACCTTCGCATCGGGCGACCGTGTGCTGAATCTGCTTGCGGAAGAGCCGGCAGTAAAGCCTGTGGAAAACGGCCAAAAGATTGCCTATGATCATCTCAAAGTTACCGATCTGTCTTTCTCCTATGACAGCGAAACCGAGGTGCTTTCCGACATTTGTATGTACGCCGAAAAGGGCGAGATCATCGGCATCGTCGGGGAATCGGGATGCGGGAAATCTACCTTTCTCAAGCTTTTACTTCGCTTCTGGCAGAAGAGCCACGGCAAGATCGAGTTTAACAACGTTGACATCGACCACCTCGACGGTGACTGCCTGCTCGACAACGTGACGATGGTCAGCCAGGCAACCTATCTCTTTGACGAAACCATCGAAGATAACCTCCGTATTGCAAAGCCAGATGCAGCACAGGAAGAAATCGAAGATGCCTGCAAGTCAGCATCTGTTCACGATTTCATCCTCACACTCCCCGACGGCTACAAAACCCGTGTCGGTGCACTGGGAGATAACCTTTCGGCAGGTGAGAAGCAGCGCATCGGACTTGCAAGAGCGTTCCTGCGCGGAAGTGAGCTGATCCTGCTTGACGAACCCACCTCCAACGTGGACAGCATCAACGAAGGAATTATCCTCAAGGCTCTCAGGGAGCAGAAAAACAGGAAAAGCATCATTCTCGTCTCCCACCGTGAGTCGACAATGGCGATTGCTGACCGTATTTATCGTGTGGAAGGAGGCAGAATGTATGAACAGACAGAAAATCGAATCCAAACGTGAGCGTGAGAAGAAAACAGTAGTCATGATGATCCGTCTCTACTGCCGGAAAAAGCACGGTTCAAAAGAGCTTTGTCCCGAATGTGAGGCACTGGTCCGGTATGCCATGGTGCGGAGCGACAAATGCCCGTTCATGGAGACAAAAACCTTCTGCTCCAACTGCCGGGTACATTGCTACACGCCGGAAATGCGTGAGAAAATCCGGGCAGTCATGCGTTTTTCGGGTCCCCGCATGATTTTCAGCCATCCCGTTATGGCTGTCCGTCACGTCATGGAAAGCCGACTTGAACGTAACCGTACAAGTCCAAAAGAAAAGAAACGATTGGAGAAAGAAGATAATGAAAATTAAGAGAATTCTGTGGCTCATCCTCGGCTTCATCGGCGTCGGACTCGGTGCGGTCGGCGCGGTTGTACCCATGCTTCCGGCGTTTCCGTTCCTGATGCTGGCACTGCTCGGATTCGGCAAAAGTTCGGAAAGACTGCATACATGGTTCATCGGTACAAAGCTGTACAAGGACAATCTGGAATCCT
The DNA here is from genome assembly GCA_017455975.1 of Clostridia bacterium. Lineage (GTDB taxonomy): Bacteria > Bacillota > Clostridia > Oscillospirales > CAG-272 > RGIG3925. The sequence goes on from JAFTLK010000070.1 coordinate 7,031, forward strand.
TTGTCAGAGGTCAGGGAATGACGAAAAAGACCAAGATCCGGATTATGGTGACGGTTACCCTTCTGATGGCGTTCGGGTTCTTCATGATGTTCCGGAAGGATCTGTTTATTCCTTGCGCAATTCTCGCCGGAGTCTGGCTGTTCCATATTCTGTATTTCGCCTTTGGCGTGAAGAAATATGTACCGGATGAACCAAAAGAAATCACAGAAGTTTGATAAAGAAATTTACCGCAGGCAGCCGGATGTTTCCACCCGACCACCTGCGGTCGTCATCTATTTATACCATACCTTTTACTACCGGAGCCAGCAATACTCTTCCCGTCCCGCGATACACATTCACCAGTCCCTCCCCGGATGCAGCGGAAC